>CAMZGB010000102.1 GCA_947306285.1 uncultured Lachnospira sp. | reverse complement strand
CCACCTCCTCCGCCGCCTCCGCCGCCGCCGGAGAATCCGCTAGATGCTGCAGACGCTGCTGCTTGCACCATAGCCTCGGTTCTCAAGTGTTGGATTGGCTGCTGCAATCCCATCCACAACATTGAATGGAAATAGAATGCATTGAAATACATCATATCGTAGCAGATATACCAACTTGGTGGCTTAATCTTGAGACGTTTGAATTGTTTTGACCAGTGGTCTGACAATCCAAATACCATTGCGTAAGGCAATATGTTGAAGAAGTATTCTGGGTCTTCATCAATCAACATATTTAACTTTTCGATTTCTGCTGTCTTTATAAACTGTTTTAATCCTAGAATCTTTCCTAGGTTTTCTAACTTGTATGCTGTAGGAACTACTAGTCTTCCAATAAATATTGAAACGATTAGCATTACAACTAATACTCCTAAGTAAATTATCCAACTGAAGAAAGTCTGGCCATCAGCTGTTGCAAGTAGTAATGCACCAACGGCCACGGCAAATAGCAATAAACCAACCATAATATAGACTGTCCATTTACCTTTAGTTCTTACAGTATCCTGACCGTGTGTAATTAGTCTCATCACACCTAAAATAAGCATTGCTATAGCACTAACTGCGCCAAAGATTAAGTTTTCTTTGAGTGAAACAACACTACTTGTTGCGACTGCGCCAAAGTATGCTGCGCACATTAAGAATAACAACAACCCTGCTTTGAACTTGCCAGTTGATAGTTGTTTTGGCCCCTTGAACTCACTACTTAAGCTTTGTTTTGCTGAACCAAATACATCTGAGAAAGATCTTGGAAGATCTTTTAAATCTCTTGGATTTGTTGCAAACAAACCATCAAATAGTTGTCTCTGATATATTGGTGCATCAGCAGGAAGATCTTGTTTCTTGTGAAGTCTCAAAGAACAATGTTCTCCTCCTCTTCCCTTCTTATCAGGAATTTCCTCTATAACTAAATAGCCTTTCTCTCCCCACCAAGGGATAAGAGAAATCAAATCTACATCGTCTGCTATCTCATCCACTATCACACCAACTTCAGCACTGCTCATTCCCTCTGGAGGATAGAACTCAACAGTCTGGACTGGTTTCTTCTGCTTCTTAATCAATTCATAAATAAGTATTAGCAGAGTAAGTGCTGCTGCTAGGATAAGAAGAATCATCGGAATAGTCTTCGAAGTTTTCTTTGCTCCTACAAAGTATCCCTCATGCACTGGGCAATATATAGTTATTGCCTGTTCAGGACCAATGTCCTGCGCAGATCCAGTCACTTCGTCATTTGTAACATTATAATCTACTCCAAGCGCATTTCCTTCTTCGCCGAAGGCACCACTGTAGATTTTAAATCCTGATTTTTCTTGGTCAGTTAATGCCTCGTCGAACTTCATATCGAATTCAAAGTTCTTAATATCGACACTCCAATCCGCACCCAACACTGAATAGAAAATCAAATCGCCAGTTTTAACACGGTCATCCGGCATTACTAGTGTATACGTGATTTCATAAGTTTGTCTTCCATCTACATATTCGTGTTTGCTACCGATTCTAATATCGTAATTGTTGTCTTTTACTTCTGTAGTGTAATTCCAATCTTTTACGTTTACATCTTTAACATCGTTTTGATACTTCAAAACCTCTTTTTCGCCTTTGCCGACGTCTCTTTTAACTGACATAAATAAAGGTATATACCTGTAAATTCCGTGTCTTGACGCATAGAAATCTACATCAATAGTTTCCTTTACAGACACAGTATTATTCTTGTGATATGTACCTTCGAATTTGTAGTTGTCAATTTGATATCCGCCCTCATCTGCGCCTACAAACACAAATGAGAATAGGCACAATATAGAAATTGTGCCTATTAAGAATAAACTCTTAATTAATCTCATTAAAATTCCACCTTTACATTTTCACGTTCAGCTTCTTCTTTAACTTCAAACATAGGTTTTCTCTCGAAGTGGAACATTCCAGCTACGATGTTTGAAGGAACTTTTTCACATGAATTGTTGAAATCTTTAACTGAGCCATTGTAATACTTACGAGCATTAGCAATGTCAGCTTCAATAGATTTGAGCTGTCCCTGAAGATCTAGGAAGTTTTGGTTAGCTTTAAGATCTGGATAATTCTCACTCAAAGCAAAAATTTGACGAAGAGCGCCAGTAATCTGATTCTCTTCTTCCATTCTCTCTTCCGTAGTCTTAGTTACGCCAGAGTTTCTAGCAGCTATAACTTTTTCTAAAGTCTCTGACTCATGCTTAGCATAACCCTTGACTGTAGAAACAAGGTTAGGAATAAGGTCAAATCTCTTCTTTAGATATACATCCATAGTTGAGAACGCTTCTTCACAAGTGTTTCTCTTACCAATTAGTTTATTGTAAGTAGCAACAAACCATAGAATTATCAAAAAAACTATGACAGCAATAACAATTCCTACTATTGCTCCTGTACCTAATCCAATTATCATATTTTTTACCTCCATTCATTTAACTAAGTATATTTTACAATAAAAAAATAAAGCCAACAACTACAAGTTATTGGCTTTATTTATTAAGCATTCTTTAATTTATCAATTCCTATTTTAACTCTCTTAATTGTCTCGTCTTTTCCAATCACATTCATTATCTCGAATGCTCCAGCTGGTGTCATCTGTTTGCCCGACACTGCTGTACGAAGAGGCCATAGTGCTTGTCCGTTCTTACACTCTTTCTTAGCGATGTAATCAAACACTAGGTCGTGAAGTCCATCCACCGAATAATCATCAGTTCCTTCCAATATAGGAAGTAACTCTTCAAGAACCTCTAGTGAATTTTCACTGTTTGTCTTCATCTTCTTATGCGTATACATCTCAATATCGTAGTCTGGCATTTCTTCGAAGAAGTCAATCATCTCTGGAATCTCTGGAAACAACTCGATACGAGTCTTTACCATATCCATAATCATGTTTAAGTCTAAATCTTTTTTGATTGCTTCCTTCACATATGGAAGTGCCATCTCATAGAACTTTTCGTTGTCCATCGCTTTGATGTACTCGCCATTCATCCACTTAAGCTTATTTATATCGAACACTGATGGACTCTTGTTGATTTTGTGATAGTCAAAGTTTTCAATTAGCTCATCTAGAGTAAAGATTTCTCTGTTGTCCTCTGGGCTCCAACCAAGAAGCGCGATGTAGTTAACGATAGCTTCAGGCAAGAATCCTTGCTCTACCAACTCTTCGTATGAAGAATGTCCACTACGCTTAGATAGTTTCCTATGCTCCTCATCTGTAATCAATGGAAGATGCACATACTTTGGAACTTCCCAGCCGAAAGCCTCGTAAAGTCTTTGGTACTTTGGCGAGGATGAAATGTACTCATTTCCTCGAACTACGTGAGTGATTTCTTGTAGGTGATCATCTACCACGTTTGCAAAGTTGTATGTTGGGTATCCATCAGACTTAATCAAAATCATATCGTCCAACTCTTTGTTCTCAACTGTGATTTCACCATACAAGTCATCGTTAAATGTAGTTGTTCCCTCAGTAGGCATATTTATTCTAATAACATATGGCTTTCCTGCATCTAAGTTTGCCTGGACTTCCTCAGGAGTCAAAGACAAACAATGCTTGTCATATACTGTGATTTCTTTTCCATCATCACTTACTGTAGTTTTAAGTGACTCAAGTCTTTCTTTGTCGCAGAAACAATAATATGCATGACCACTCTCGATTAGCTTTTTAGCATACTCTAGATAAAGACCTGAAGCCTGACGTTCACTCTGGATGTATGGACCATAGCCGCCGTCTTTGTCTGGGCCTTCGTCGTGTTGTAGGCCAGTCTCTGCTAATGTACGATAAATAATATCAACAGCACCTTCCACATATCTCTCGCGGTCAGTGTCTTCTATTCTAAGTACGAAATCTC
>CAMZGB010000101.1 GCA_947306285.1 uncultured Lachnospira sp. | reverse complement strand
TACAAACCTTGCGAATGACCCAGCGGTTGAGCGTATTGCGACACCTCGTATGGCGTTAACGGCAGCTGAATACTTGGCTTTCGAAAAAGGAATGCACGTGCTTGTAATTATCACTGATATTACAAACTATGCTGACTCACTTCGTGAAGTATCAGCGGCGCGTAAAGAGGTTCCGGGACGAAGAGGTTATCCAGGATATATGTACACTGACCTTGCGACTCTATACGAGCGCGCAGGTAGGCAGACTGGTAAGGATGGAAGTATCACACTTGTTCCAATTCTTACTATGCCTGAGGATGATAAGACTCACCCAATCCCTGACTTAACAGGTTATATTACTGAGGGTCAGATTATCCTTAGTCGTGATTTATATAGAAAAGGTATTACACCACCTATCGATGTTTTGCCTTCACTTTCACGTTTGAAAGATAAGGGTATTGGTGAAGGAAAAACTAGAGCAGACCACGCTGATGTTATGAACCAGTTGTTCGCGGCTTATGCTCGTGGTAAGGATGCGAAGGAGTTAATGACAATTCTAGGTGAGGCAGCTTTGTCTGACATGGATATTAAGTATGCTAACTTTGCTGACGCTTTCGAAGAAAAATACGTATCACAAGGATACGAAACAAACAGAACTATTGAAGATACAATGAATGTTGGCTGGGAGTTATTAGGAATGCTTCCTAAGTCAGAATTAAAACGTATCTCAGATGAATACTTAGAGAAGTATTACAAGGGAGAAGATAAATAATGGTAAATCCAACAAGAATGGAATTAACCAAACAAAAGAAAAAATTGGTCTCTGCCACAAAGGGACATAAACTTCTTAAAGATAAGAGAGATGAGTTGCTAAGACAATTTATGGATCTTGTTAAGGAGAATATGGAACTTCGTAAGAAAGTAGAGGCTGGCTTGAAGGATGCCAATATGGAATTTGCTATCGCAAAAGCTGGTATGAGTAAAGAGGTTTTGAACACTGCACTTTTGGCTTCCAAAAAATCTTTAGAGATTGATGAGGGAGAGCAAAACATAATGAGTGTTGATATTCCTACTTATTCGACGAGGGCTGATATAAGCGGTGGTGATATTTATTCGTATGGTTATGCCTTCACAGCGGGCGATTTGGATGATGCTATGTATTCTTTGTCACTAGTGTTTAAGGATATGCTTAAACTAGCGGAAGTTGAGAAATCTTGTCAGCTTATGGCTGCAGAGATTGAAAAGACTAGACGAAGAGTAAATGCATTAGAGCATGTGATTATTCCAAATGCTCAGACTAACATTAAATATATTAATATGAAGCTGGATGAGAACGAGCGAAGTACACAGACTCGTCTGATGAAGGTTAAAGATATGATGCTAGAGCAGGCTATCGAGGAGAGAAGAAAAGCTAACTAGTATACAGAGAGCGAATAGTTAAAAACTATTCGTTCTTTTTATTATAAATACTATTAGATTGTGGTATAATATTTTTGTGCGTGACGAACGGATTACAAATTAATAGGCTTAGGAGGACATAATGAGAAAAGTTTTAAGTTTGGTTTTAGTATTGTGTATGGGTGCATGTTTAGTGGCATGTGGTTGTGGCAATTCTGATTATAAAGAGCAAAAGGTTACTTATAAGGGACTTTTTGAAGTAACTTGTGTTAATGATGAGATTATTTGTGATAAAGATTATTATACAAAGCCAGATAACTTGATTATTACATTAGAAGTAGAAAATATTGGTAAAAAAGATGAAGTATTTGCTAATTATTCAAATATAATTGCCAGTCAAGATGGAAAGGGTCTTAACAGTTCATTTCTAAAGGGCAAGAATGGAAAACCATATGGTTATAATTCAAATAAGACCATTAAAAAAGGTGATACAGCTACAATAAAATATGCATGGCAGCTTGATAATCCTGAAGATGACGTAATCGTCAGCTTTAATGGTTATATGATGAATTCTGGTGCTGGAAAAATGACTTTTAAGGTTAAAGGAAGACAGACTAAAGAAAATATTAATTACGCAGAATCTTCAAAGAAGGAATACGAGTCTAAACAAAAGATTAAGGAAGGCGATTTAGAAAACTGTAAAGTAACTGTTCCAAAGGGTTGGACAGCAAGAAGTCTTTCTTCGTTTAGCATTAGTATGGAGAAGAATAAGAAAAAAGATGAACCTTCAAATATTATTAGTGTAGAATCACATACAACGAAGGTTGCTAACACAAAGAGTGAAGCTGAAAATAAAGCCCTCGATTTCAAAATGAAAAAGAGTGCAGTTAAAGAGTATAAAGTTGCTGGAAAAACATTCTACGGTGTTGAGCCTACAGAACATCAATTCTATTTGTTTGGCAAGGCTTCTAATGGTCAAAAGATTGTGATTGATGGAATGGGTATTTCATACAAGAAGGCAAAAGGTATTCTAAATAAGAATATAAAGGTTAAATAATAGAACGAAATACTTCTCGTGCGGAAGTTGAAGTTATAAATAATACTTTTCTAAAGGAGGTTTTATGATGAAAAGAATTATTGCATTAGCATTAGTACTAGTTGTTGCAGTTAGCATGTTAGTTGGCTGTGGTAAGAGTGACAAGAAGGACGCAAAGAAATGGGTTATCGGAATGGATACAGTATTTAAACCATTCGAGTTTACTGATGCAAAGGGTAACTTTGTAGGTATCGATGTTGACATTCTAAAGGCTGTTGCAAAGGATCAAGGTTTTGAATATGAAATTAAGAGTCTAGGTTGGGACGCAGCTATAGCAGCTTGTCAGGCTAACCAGGCAGATGCTTTGATTGCTGGCGCATCTATCACTGCAGAACGTAAGAAAACTGGTTGGATTTTCTCAGATGGATACTTCACAGCTACACAATGTATGGCTGTAAAGGCAGGATCAGATATTGACGATTTTGATGATCTTAAAGGAAAAACCGTAGCAGTTAAGAATGGTACTGAAGGTGCTAGTTATGCAGCTTCATTAGCTAAGAAATATAAATTCAAAATTACTAAGGTTAAAGATTCAGATACAATGTATCAATCAGTATCAGGTGGACAAGCTGATGCATGTTTCGAAGATACACCTATTATGAAAGCATCTATTAAAGATGGTATTAAACTTCAGGTAGTAAAAGGTACTGAGAACAAAGGTTCTGACTATGGTGCAGCAGTATTCAATAAGAACAAAAAAGAATTTATTGACACATTTAATAAGGGACTTGCTAACATCAAGAAAGACGGAACATATGACAAGATTATTGAAAAATATCTAGGAAAATAATATAATATTTAAAGATATTTAATAGTAAAGACACCATAGAAATTATGGTGTCTTTATTATTTAGAGAATAATAATGAGGAAGGAAAAGACATGTTACAAATAATACAGGAATATGGGCCACTGTTATTAAAATCAATGGGAAACACATTGCTATTGGCTTTGTGTGGCTTGTTTTTTGCATGTATATTAGGCCTAATCTTTGGTATTTTAAGTGTTATTCACAACAAAGTGTGTAATATTATTGCTCAGATCTTTGTGGATGCAATTCGTGGTGTACCAATGATTGTTTTGGCGTATTTTATTTACTTTGGTATACCATATGGAATAAACTCTGCCTTCGATGCGGGCTTCACATTATCAGCGCTTCAAGCGGGTACAATCTGTTTGGCGCTAAACTGTGGTGCGTATATGGCAGAAATTATCAGAGGAGGAATCCAGTCTGTAGATGTTGGACAGATGGAGGCTGCTAGGAGTCTTGGTCTTCCTTATTCAATAGCGATGAGAAAGGTTGTTTTGCCTCAAGCTATCAAGACTATGATCCCAAGTATTATTAACCAGTTCATCATTACCTTGAAGGATACATCAATTCTATCTATCATCGGATTCCCAGAATTGGTTAATGAGGCAAACAGTGTAGTTGCTATTACATTTAAATCATTCCAAGTTTGGTTTAT
>CAMZGB010000100.1 GCA_947306285.1 uncultured Lachnospira sp. | reverse complement strand
TGTACTCTGCTACTTTGTCTATTTTGTGAAATTCTTCATGCAAATGTGATAAGACATTTTCTGCCTTATTGAAAACTTGCTCTGAAATTTCTAAACTTTCATATTGTTGTCTTAATTCTTCCATATCCTTTTATCTTCCAAATCATTTAGTATGAATTCTAATACTTTGTCGACATCTCTATCGAAGTCTCTATAGTCAACTAAATCGACAACCTTTTCGTGTCTAAACCAAGTAAGCTGTCTCTTTGCAAAATGTCGTGTATTCTTCTTAATTAAGTCTCTGCATTCGTCTTCTGAAATGTTTCCGTTTAAGTACTCAAGAACTTCTTTATATCCTATACCTTGCATACTTTGTTTTGATTCATCAAGACCTAGTCCCTTTACTTCGTCAACTAGACCTTGTTCAAACATTTTATCAACTCGTTTATTGATTCTGTCATACAAAACTTCTCTATCATCATTTAAAACATAGTAAGCAAAGTTGTAAGGTGATTTGTTTTCCTTTTGTTCACTATTATGCTGCGACAAAGGAATATTGTTTTCGTGATAAAACTCTAAAGCTCTTATAACTCTTTTTAAATTGTTTGGATGAATTCCAGCAGCATATTCTGGATCAACATCCTCTAGCATTTTGTGAACATATTCATTTCCATACATGCCAGCGAGTTCTTCTAACTCTTTTCTGTACTGCATATCAACTTGGGTCTCTTCAAAGTCAACATCATACAATACAGATTGAATATAGAATCCTGTTCCTCCAACAATAATCGGGATCTTTCCTTTAGCATAAATCTCGTCTAATGCCTCTTCTGCCATTTTCTTGAAAGTATAAATATCAAACTCATCAGTTGGATCCAAAACATCAATTAAATAGTGCTTAACACCATCCATCTCCTCTTTGGTAATCTTTGCAGATCCAATATCTAAACCTTTATAAACTTGAATGGAATCAGCACTAATTATCTCGCCGTTTATTTCTTTGGCAAGCTTTATTGAAATATCAGTTTTGCCCACTGCTGTAGGTCCTGTAATAATCACTAAATTTTTCATTAAACAATTCTCTTAAACTTTTTCTCAAGTTCTTCTTTTGACATCTTGATAATAGTTGGTCTTCCGTGAGGACAATTGTATGGATTTTCACATCTTAATAATTCATCAATCAAGGCATCGGCCTCGGCAAAGGAAATCTTGGTATTACCTTTAATAGCCGCCTTACAAGACATAGACATAATCTTTTCGGTAATAATGTTTGGAACCATACTTCCAATCTCAGCTGTAAAACTATCAATGATATCCATTAGAACATCTTCGCTATCAAGTGTGTACAATTCGCTAGGAACTGCACGCACTGCAAAGTCTGTTCCTTGGAATGGTTCAATAACAAATCCAATCTCATTAAAGTTATCTAAATACTGTTCAACAATATTTGCATCTTTCATTGAAAGATTTAAGATGATTGGCTGAGTTAATGTTTGAGATGAAATATCATTGTTTTCAAATCTCTTCATAAGTCTTTCAAAGTTAACTTTCTCGTGAGCTGCATGTTGATCAATGATAAACATTTCATCTTCGTATTCCACAATCCAATATGTCTCAAATACTTGTCCAATAATTTTGTGTTTTGGTCTGGCCTCTTCAGATAAAAAATCATAAGTTGTTTGCTTATGAACTTCTTCTTGCTTTTTTGGTTTTATATCTTCGTAGTTTACTTTAGGCTTAGGAACATTATTCACCTTTTCAGGTTTTATCTCTTCCTTAACCTCAACCTTGTTTCTCTTTGTCTCAAATGGTTCAGGTTTTCTATCTATTTTAACTTCTTCTTGTTTTTCATCATCTATCTTCGCGTCAATAATGTTTTCTTTTTCAGTCAATGCATCTTTTACTGTCTCTACAATAACCGGATAAATCTCTGGTGCATTACAGAACCTAAGTTCCATCTTTGAAGGGTGAACGTTTACATCAATATATTTGTTATCTATATTGAAATTAATAACTGTAAAAGGATACTTATGCTGCATCAAAATGAACTTGTATCCTTCTTCGATTGCTTTTGAAATAATATTGCTTTTAATATAACGGCCATTTATAAAATAGTTTTCGTTTGTTCGATTTCCTTTTGAGATAATTGCTTTTCCTAAGAAACCAGTCATCTCTATATTTTTATCTTTGTAATTAACTTCAACTAGATTGTCTGTAATCTCTTTTCCGTAAATCGCATATATAGTATCTTTCAAATCTCCATTTCCAGGAGTATATATTCTAGTCTTTCCATTGTTGATAAATGTAAAACTAATCTCAGGATGGGATAAAGCAATCTTCTCAATTATCTCTGAAATATATCCTGATTCAGTACTTGCTGTTTTTAAAAATTTTCTTCGAGCAGGTGTGTTAAAGAAAATGTTTCGCACAACAAATGTGGTGCCATCTGGAGCACCGACTTCTTCGAAGGCCTTCTCCTCATCACCTTCAATTCTATATCTAAAACCAGTCATAGAATCTTTTGTCTTAGTGATAAATTCAACCTGACATACAGCCGCAATACTTGAAAGAGCTTCACCTCTAAAACCAAGTGAATTCACCTGTGCCAAATCAACAGCATCTTTAATCTTGCTTGTTGAATGTCTCTCGAAAGCAATCTTGATATCATTTTCTTCAATTCCATCACCATTATCAGTAATACGAATTAATGAGATGCCGCCATCTTTAATCTCAATAGAAATATTTGTGGCATTAGCATCAATACTGTTTTCAACAAGTTCTTTAACAATGGATGAAGGTCTATCAATCACTTCACCTGCAGCTATATGATTTATTGTGTTTTGATCTAACTTAATTATGCTCATTTTAATCCAATCTATTCTTTAATCTCTGTTGTAATTCATTCAAATAGTTAAGTCCTTCAAGCGGAGTCATCTCACCAAGGTTTAAACTCTCAATCTCAGAAATAATTTCATCTTCGGTTAGCATATCCCCAAAGGTCATTTGTGTTGGAGTCTCGGCTACTTTGAAGATGTTTTCACCCTTACTTGTATTTAGGGCAATATCTTTAGCATTTTGTGCTATATCAGCATTTGCTAATTGTTGTACTAATACTTTTGCTCTATCTAAAACTGGTTCAGGTACTCCAGCTAACTTTGCAACTTGAATACCGTAACTCTTATCAGCACCACCTTTTACAATCTTTCTTAAGAAGACAATATCATCACCTTGCTCTTTTACAGAAATGCATAGATTCTTCACGCCATCTAATGTTCCCTCGAGTTCTGTTAGTTCATGATAATGGGTAGCAAACAATGTCTTGGCTCCAAGAATTTCTTTGTTGCTAATGTATTCTGCAACAGACCAAGCAATGCTTAGTCCGTCAAACGTACTTGTTCCACGACCAATCTCATCAAGAATAATCAAACTGTCTTTTGTTGCATTTCTCAAAATATTTGCAACCTCAGTCATCTCAACCATAAATGTACTCTGACCACTAGCTAAATCGTCTGATGCGCCAACACGAGTAAAGATTTTATCGCATATAGAGATGTCCGCTGAAGATGCTGGAACAAATGATCCAATCTGTGCCATAAGAACAATCAATGCAGTCTGCCTCATATATGTAGACTTACCAGCCATGTTTGGTCCAGTTATAATTGCAAACCTATTATCATCTTCGTCTAAATGAGTGTTGTTTGTTACAAACATATTCTCAGGCATCATCTTCTCGACAACTGGATGTCTGCCTTCAATAATATCTACATTTCCATTTTCATTTATAGTTGGTCTTACATAACCATTTCTCTCAGCAACATATGCAAGTGATGCAAACACATCAATCTTTGCAATTGCTTTTGCAGTTGCTTGGATACGAGAAATCTGGTTATAGATTTCATCTCTAATTGTTGTGAAGATATTGTATTCAAGTGAGAACAATTTATCTTCAGCACCTACAATAATATCTTCCAACTCTTTAAGCTTAT
>CAMZGB010000099.1 GCA_947306285.1 uncultured Lachnospira sp. | reverse complement strand
CCAATATGAAGATCTGCAATACCAGAAATTGCAACTATATCACCAACTGTCGCTTCTTGAACCTCTTCTTTTTCTAATCCTTCAAAGACTTGCATCTTTGTAATCTTAACTTTTTCATTTTTGTCTTTCTCATGGTGGTTAACTAGTAACGCATCTTGATTTAAACGCAAAGTTCCATTATCAATCTTTCCAACACCTATTCTTCCAACATATTCGTTGTAATCGATTGTACTGATAAGCATTTGTAAATCAGCCTCAGGGTCTCCCTCTGGAGCTGGAATGTACTCAATAATAGTTTCAAACAAAGCCTTCATATCAGAAGCCTTCTCATCCGGATCTAACGAAGCATATCCAAACTTAGCAGACGCATAAACAAATGGACACTCCAACTGACTTTCGTTCGCATCCAAATCTATCAATAATTCAAGGACTTCGTCTACCACTTCTTCGCAGCGGGCTTCAGGTCTATCAATCTTATTCACACAAACGATAACTGGAAGTTCAAGTTCCAATGCCTTCTTCAAAACAAATCTAGTCTGTGGCATTGCACCCTCAAATGCATCAACCACCAAAACAACACCATTAACCATTTTTAGCACACGTTCAACCTCTCCGCCGAAGTCCGCGTGTCCCGGTGTGTCAATGATGTTAATCTTTGTATCCTTATATGAAACAGCAGTGTTCTTAGAAAGAATTGTAATTCCACGTTCCCTCTCGAGATCATTTGAGTCCATCACTCTTTCAGCCACCTCTTGGTTCTCCCTAAACACACCGCTTTGTTTTAAAAGCTCGTCCACCAATGTAGTCTTACCATGGTCGACATGCGCTATAATTGCTATATTTCTTATATCTTCTCTAACCATCTAAATCTGCCTTCTCTCTATATTCACACTCTTTTACATCTGAAAACTCTGCCTTTCCGCTTGTCGCATCAATCACGCTCGTCTTAAACTTTTCAAAGTCATCCTTTTTCATCTGTATTTTAAGAGTTACTCCTTCGCCGTAGTCTTCTTCGGCGTCACCAACGCCAAATTGTACCATATTATACTTTATTTTTCCAATACTTTCGTAGTCCACTGACAACTCAAAAGCTACCCCGTCGAAGACCTTTTGAATCTCGGCATCTTTCAAACCCTCGACTGCAGCCTGACCGTATGCACGAATCAAACCACCAGTTCCAAGCAATGTACCACCAAAGTATCTAGTAACTAGAATCAATGTATTATGAACATTTTTATTTAAAAGCACTTCCAAGATAGGCTTTCCCGCCGTACCTTGTGGCTCGCCGTCGTCAGAAAAACGCTGAACCTCATTGTTAGGTCCAACTACAAATGCATAACAATTATGTCTAGCATCCCAGTACTCCTTCTTCAAACCTTCAATAAGCTCTAGCGCCTGTTCTTCAGATTCAATAGGAATAACGTGGGCAATAAATCTAGATTTCTTCTCTACGACTTCGCCGCGGCCTTTTTCACTTGTAATAAAATACTCATTCATAACAAACCTCAAGCCATACTATACCATACTTTATATAGTAAATAAAACACATTTACATCACTATCAGTAGTGTTTGGACACATTTTTTTCACTTTATAAAAGTATACTTATTTGGTATAATACTCGAGGTGGAGGATTCATATGAATTTCGGATACAAAGAGACTATTAAGAAGCAAGAAGACCTAGTTTCTATTAAGAATAAGGTCATCTCGAAATCAAAAATGACAGCTGTAAAAATCTGTCTATTTATTGTGTTCTTATTTGTCGTGACAGGCATTTTTATGGGATTAGGAGTTGCTCACGGCATTATTAAAAGTGCACCAAACATTGATAATGTTTCTGTACTTCCATCTTCATACTCTTCCACAGTTTACAACGCAAAAAAGAAAAAGATTGCAAAGCTTATAACCACTGGTTCAAACAGAATCCGTGTTAATCTAGACGATGTACCTAAATATATGCAACAAGCCTTTATTGATACCGAGGACGTTCGTTTTTATGATCACAACGGTATTGATATTTACGGTATTGGCCGTGCGGCTGTTATTGCGCTTACAACACAGAACGCATCTGAGGGTGCTTCTACTCTTACTCAGCAGGTACTAAAGAATAACGTATTTACTGACTGGACAAAGGAATCTTCATTCCTTGCTTCTATGAAAAGAAAAATTCAAGAGCAATACTTAGCCGTTCAGTTAGAACAAAAGACAGACAAGAAAACCATTCTAGAAAACTATCTAAACAGTATTAACTTAGGTTCAAATACTTTGGGTGTTCAAGCAGCTTCACAGAGATATTTTAATAAGAGTGTAAATAAACTTACTCTATCAGAAGCTACTGTTATTGCGGGAATCACTCAGAACCCTACCAACTATAATCCTATTTCACATCCAAAACTTAACGGTAAACGTCGCAAAAAAATCCTAAGAAATATGCTTAAACAAAAACATATAACTCAGGCTCAGTATGATGAGGCTATAAAGGACGATGTATATAAGCGTATTCAAAAAGTTAATACAAAACTTACAAAGAAAAATTCAAACAATATATATTCATACTTCGTTGATGAAGTTGTAAAACAAGTTATGGAAGACTTGCAGAATCAAAAAGGTTACTCATACACACAAGCTTACAATGCAGTGTATAGTGGTGGTCTAAAGATTTATTCTACACAAGATTCAAAAATCCAAGAGATATGTGACGAGGAAATGTCAAATGCAAGCAATTATCCATATGGCACATCCTACTCTTTCAACTGGGCTTGGACTGTACAAAATCCAGATGGTACAGTAGACAATTACAGTGAAAACGATATTGAAGATTGGCACAAAAGAGTTAAAAAGGAAGATGACTTCAATTTGATTTGGAGCTCTAAAGAAGGTTGCAGAAATTGTGTTAAACAATATAAAAAGCATTTGATGAAAAAGTACTATAAGAATGGTATCAAGAAATCAGATGGTTACACAGAGTTTGAGACACTTAACTTCACACCTCAACCACAGGCTTCATTTACAGTTATGGATCAATACTCAGGTTATGTTAAAGCCATAGTTGGTGGACGTGGTAAAAAGACAGCAAGTTTGTCGCTTGACCGCGCAGCTGATTCTACTAGACAACCAGGTTCATGTTTTAAGATACTATCTACATATGCCCCTGCACTAGATACTATGGGCTATACTTTGGCTTCTAAGATTACTGATTCACCATTTAAATATGCAAATGGTCGTCCAGTTAAAAACTGGTACAAAGGATATAGAGGAACCGTTACGGTTCGTAAAGCTATTGCACAGTCAATGAACGTATGTGCTGTCAAAACTTTGACGGAGATTACTCCGCAGCTTGGTTACGATTATGTATGTAATTTTGGTATCACTACTTTAGTTGAAGGCAAAGATGCAATTCAACCTCTTGCACTTGGTGGTATTACACGCGGCGTAACAAACCTAGAAATGACTGGTGCTTATGCAACTATTGCAAACGATGGTGTTTACAATAGACCTGCTTTTTACACAAAGGTTGTAGACAGTTCAGGTAATACATTGCTAGATAACACAAAACCTATTACTCATACAGTACTTAAATCTTCTACTGCTACACTTCTCACTCAGGGAATGACAAGTGTTATCACAGAAGGTACAGGTACTGCATGTAAGCTTAACAATATGCCAGTTTCAGGAAAGACTGGTACTACTTCTAGTTCATACGACTTGTGGTTTAGCGGATTCACTCCATATCTCACAGCTTCTATTTGGACTGGCTACGATGAAAACAAAGAATTGGCCGGAGATCAAGCTTATCACGAGAGACTATGGGCTAAGATTATGAATAGAATTGACGAACTAAAGAACTACAAAGAAAAAGAATTCAAGATTTCTAAGGACGTTAAAAAATACTACGGTGCCGGTTCAAACGGCGAGTACTTTGCTAAGGGCACAGAGCCAGATGGCGCATATGCTAGCGACGAAAAAGAAACTTCAACATACAATTACAACTA
>CAMZGB010000098.1 GCA_947306285.1 uncultured Lachnospira sp. | reverse complement strand
GTTGAGGGCTCACCATTTAACTTGAAGAACCTTACACTTCCAAATGGTTCAGAAGGTGCGCAGATGCTAGACATCTTCGACTACGTTTCGAACAGCATCTTGATGCCTGTTGTTGCAATTGGCACATGTATCTTTGTTGGATGGATTATTAAGAGCAAAGTGATTGAAGGTGAGGCTACAAAGAACGGTGAGAAGTTTGGACGTAAACATATGTACCGTGTGATGGTTAAATACATCGCGCCAATTCTTTTGGCAGTATTACTTCTTACTGCATTTGGCTTTAGCTTTGGAAAATAAATGAATCAAGTAGGGGGAAAAGATGCTTGAATTAAAAGGAATTAGAAAAGAATATAAGACCGGTAATTTTACTCAGACGGCGCTTGATGACGTGAATTTAACTTTCCGCGACAACGAGTTTGTGGCTATTCTCGGACCAAGTGGTTCGGGAAAAACTACTATGCTTAATATTATCGGTGGATTAGATAGATACGATAGTGGTGATTTGATTATTAATGGAAGATCAACCAAGAACTACAAAGATAGGGATTGGGATACTTATAGAAATCATACTATCGGTTTTGTGTTCCAAAGTTACAACTTGATTTCTCACCAGACAGTTCTCGCAAACGTTGAACTTGCTCTCACTATTTCGGGTGTCAGCAAGTGGGAGAGAAAGAAGAGAGCTCTAAGAGTTCTTAAAAAAGTTGGACTAAAAGATCATGCAAAGAAAAAACCTAATCAGTTGTCTGGTGGTCAGATGCAGCGTGTTGCTATTGCGCGTGCATTAGTTAATGACCCTGATATCCTGTTAGCAGATGAGCCAACAGGAGCTCTTGATTCTACTACCAGTGTTCAGGTTATGGACTTACTTAAAGAGGTAGCTAAAGATCGTCTAGTTGTAATGGTTACTCACAACCCTCGCTTGGCAGATACTTACGCAACTAGAATTGTAAATATAGAAGATGGAAAAATAGTTTCAGATACTGACGCGCCAACAGATGAGGAAGTGAGAGCTTCCTTCGTCGAAGATGAATTAAGAAGTGAGAAAGTATCGAAAGATATTTCAAAAACAAATGATTTGGGTGCGAAGACAAATAGACGCAAGAAGAAAGCATCTATGAGTTTCTTCACAGCGCTTGGTTTGAGTTTTAGTAACCTTTTGACGAAGAAGGCTAGAACTATTCTTGTGGCGTTTGCGGGTTCGATTGGTATTATCGGAATCGCTCTTATTTTGTCGCTATCGAATGGTGTTAATGAATATATTAATAAGCTAGAGGAGGATACTTTGTCGGAGTATCCTATTCAGATCATGAAAACGAACATGGATTTTACTGCCATGTTAAAAGAGACCCAAGACACAATGGGCAAGCGCAAAAAGGGCGACAAAGAAGTGCGCGAACTTAGAACTATTACAAATACTTTTTCAAATATTAAGACAAACGATCTTAAATCATTCAAAGGTCATATAGAGGCAAACAGAAAAGTCTTTGACCAGGACGCAAAGGCTGTTGAGTATTCGTACAATGTAGTTCCTCTTATTTTTAAGGAGTTCAATAATGGCAAAGTGAGACAGGTGAATCCTGAGAGAGCATACGAATCTATGGGAGTGACACAATCTTATTCTGCTATGGCTGCCAATATGGGTATGACGTTTGACAACTTCTTCAAACTTCCAGACGAAGAGGATCTTTATAAAACTCAATACGCAATAAGAGCAGGCCACTGGCCAAAAAATGAGAATGAATTGGTTTTAGTTTTGTCTGAGAACAATAATATTTCGGACCGCGTTCTTTATAGTATGGGTATTAAGAATTCTAAGGAACTAGAGAGGGCTGTTAAGGCTTACTCTAGTGGCAAGAAGATAAAGATAAGTAAAAAGAAGCATGAGTTCAATTTTAAGGACTTCATCGGAATGAAGTTTAAGTTGGTCGATTCTTACAAGTGTTATAAATATGACAAAAAGTATAAAGTATGGGCATCTAAGAAGGACAACGATAAATATATGAAGAAACTAGTTGCAAAGAGTCGTCCTATCAGAATAGTGGGAGTGGTTTCTGCCAGGAAAGATGCCTCCGCAAAAATGCTTATGCCAGGAATCTACTACACATCAAATCTGGTTGATGGAGTAATTGATAGAGCAACAAAGAGTGCAGTAGTGAAAGATCAGTTAAAACGCAAAAATACAAATGTTTTCACTGGAAAGAAGTTTGACGACGTCGGCAAAAAGGGCGGCATTGATTTCACAAAACTATTTTCTGTTAATTCAGATGCGATGAAAAAGATTTTCGCATTTGACATGAATTCACTTGATTTTAACTCTATGGGATTTGATGCAAATTCTGTAGGAGATATATTTAAAAATGCTGGAAAGAATACTAGTCAGAAGGAACTTGAGAAGCTGTTTGCTGATTTGATGAAGGGATATCAGTCTTATGCGAAGAAACATAACAAGGACACCTTTGACGATTTATCAAGTGGCTTTGAAAAATATATGAGTTCACCTGAGGCTGCCAAGATTATTCAAAGCGAGATGGCTAGTATCATTAAGCAGTCAGGCGTCAGTTTAGATGGTAAGGCTATGATAAAGATTTTGACGAAGGTTATGTCAGGCTTCCAATCTTATATTAATAAGAAGGGATACAAGGATGTTACAAAGATAAGTACTTATTTGAACGAGTACATAGGTTCTCAGGAAGCGCAGGCTCTTTTGGCTGAAGCTATGCAAGAGTACATGCCAAAGATTGACCCAGCTAGTATGGATTTTAATAAGTTAGTGACCAAACTTATGAATGGCTATAACAGATATGCCAAGAAACATAAACTTGCGACTATGAATAGTGTGATGAAAGGATTTAGGAAATATTTATCATCTAATGAGGCTTCGAAGAAGATAAACAAGATTGTAAGCAGTATGGTTGATACAAAAACTATTCAAAATTCTATGGCTGCTTCTATGGCTGGATTCTCAAATAGTCTTAAAGATGTGTTCAAGTTTGATCCAAGTGCTTTGGCGAGCGCGTTTAAGATGAAATCTGGAAAGAAAGAGCTAGAAGATTTGATGAGCTCGCTTATGTCTAAAGAAATTACGACATATGAGCAAAATATGAAGACTCTAGGTTACGCTGACAAGAGCGAACCTTTTGAGATTCAACTTTATCCAAAGAGCTTTGAGAGTAAAGACAAATTGAGCAAATTGATTAAAGATTATAATAGGAAGATGAAGGCTAGTGGTCAGAAGAACAAGACTATTGCCTACACTGATATAGTTGGAACGCTTATGAGTTCAGTTACTGATATTGTTAACTCGCTCAGCTATATATTGATTGCCTTTGTCGGAATATCGTTAGTTGTTTCTTCTATTATGATAGGAGTTATTACTTATATAAGTGTGCTTGAGCGAAAGAAGGAGATCGGTGTGCTTCGTGCCATTGGCGCTTCAAAGAGAAATATCTCAAATGTATTTAATGCAGAGACCTTTATCGTGGGCGCTTTAGCAGGTATTATTGGAATTGTTATTACATACATTTTGTTGATACCGGCCAACATTTTGATTAAGCACTTAGGAAAAGGAACAGATATGACGGCATTTTTGCCAATTAGCTCGGCATTGATACTTATTGGAATCAGTATTGTGTTGACTTTACTTGGTGGATTGATTCCTGCTAAAAAGGCAGCACATCAGGACCCAGTTATTGCTTTAAGAAGTGAATAATATATGGTATACTTGCACATAGTGTGAAAAAAATTAATTGCCAAATTTGGCAGAATGGAGACTAATTATGAGCGAATTTGTATTAACTTGTTGTTCGACAGTAGATTTGACAAACGAGTATATGGAAAAGAGAAACATTCCATATGTATCTTTCCATGCACAGGTGGGAGAAGATATATATGCTGATGATATGGGTCAAAGCATTTCTCAAAAAGAGTTATTCCAAAGAATGATTGACGGAGAAGATGCGAAGACTTCACAGGTTACTGTTCAAGAGTACC
>CAMZGB010000097.1 GCA_947306285.1 uncultured Lachnospira sp. | reverse complement strand
CTCTTCTTTTCTTTACCTTTTCTATAATCGCATTTTGTTGCGAAGAATCTTCTGATTATTTCTTGCTCAGAAGCATCTTTAACTACATCATCGTCAACTATAGCATAGCCAGCCATGTTAACACCCATGTCTGTTGGGCTCTTGTAGTCGAAGTTCTCGTTAGAAATCTTTGCCAAAGTACTCTGAACAATTGGGAATGCTTCCACATCTCTGTTGTAGTTAACTGTTGTCTCGCCATATGCCTCTAGGTGGAATGGGTCAATCATATTAACGTCATCCAAATCCGCTGTCGCTGCTTCGTATGCTAGGTTAACTGGATGTTTTAGTGGAACATTCCAAATTGGGAATGTCTCGAACTTAGCATAGCCAGTTGGAATTCCACGAGTGTTCTCGTGATAAACTTGTGACAAGCAAGTAGCAAGTTTTCCGCTACCTGGTCCTGGAGCAGTTACCACAACAAGTGGTTTTGTAGTTTCTACATAAGGGTTTGCTCCGAATCCCTCTTCACTACATATATAATCGATATCTACTGGATATCCTTTAATAGGCTTGTGGAAATAGTTTTTGATTCCGTGTTGATCAAGTTTTGCGCTGAAAGCATCAGCCGCCACCTGACCTGTGTATTTTGTGATAACAACACTGTTAACTTTGATTCCAAGTTTTGTAATGTTGTCGATAAGTCTTAGAACGTCCATTTCATAAGTGATACCTAAATCCGCTCTAATCTTTGTCTTCTCAATATCTCCTGCAGAAATTACGAAGATAATTTCCGCTTGGTCTTTAAGTTCATGCAAAAGCTTAATCTTTGCATTAACATCGAATCCCGGAAGAACTCTTGATGCATGATAATCGTCAAAGAGTTTACCACCAAACTCTAAGTACAACTTGCCATTAGAGTTGTCGATTCTTTTCAAAATGTTTTCTTTCTGTTTCTTGATGTAAAGCTCGTTATCAAAACCTATTTTCTTCATCTAGCCCACTTCCTTTCGATTTTTCCCACGCTTAATATAATATCAATTTCAACTTTTCATTTCAATTAAATAAATTAAGAATTCATTTTAAATATTAAAAAAACCGGCACTGGTGCCGATTTTTTTAGTGTATAAAAGTAGTCATTCCTGACTCTGTTTTACCGTATAGTTTTTTAGCGAAAGCTGGTGGTAGGTTAATACATCCGTGTGAACCGCCAACTAGGTATCTTGTGCCACCAAATGTTGGTTGCCAAGGGGCGTCGTGGAAGCCTACCCCTGTAGGAGTAAGTCTCATCCAGTAATCTACCCAAGTTTTGTATCCTCTACCCTTCAAGTATTTTCCAGGCTTTCTCTCTGATATATAGAATACACCGACAGGTGTCTCTCTTTTCTTCTTTGGAAGTCCAGTAACAACAGGAGACTCTAAGATAATCTTCTTGCCCTTGTACATCCACATATGTTGTTTTGGAATGCTAACCTCTATCTGAGTTTTTGTAAAGTGCTTTGGTGATTCTCTTAAAAGATATGGTTTTCTGTTATCGTGACTCTTCTTCTTATTATAAGCGTGCTGAATATATGGCATCTCTCGCTCATAGTTTACAGCAGAACCCCAAGTTCCACCTTTAACTTTTCGCTTCTTACCTTTGTGGTCTTTAAACTCCCAAGTTCCACCAATAGTGTCATATGTAGCAAGTGCTTTGTAAATAATCTTTTGCATCTGAGTCTCATCTACTTTTACTTTGCCATTAACTAGCTTTACAGTATCAAAGTTATGTCTAATATCCGCACCATTTTTATATGTAATATGCCACTTCAAAGGTTTATTAAGTTTCTTTAAAGTAGGCTCTAAATCCTCATCTAAAACCTTAGGTTGCTCCAAATAATCATATACTGAGATATTCTCGACATTTTTCTTAAGGCTCTTAACTAGACCTTTAATATCAACTTTCGTTCCAAGCTTAGCAGGTCTAATTTTATAGAAAGTTTTGCCCTTTACAATCTTTGCATTTCTAGGCTTTTTGTTTCGTTTATTGTCTTTTTTTAGAGTCTTTTTGATTCCTTTTACATCCACATCGTATGTTATTTTTACGTTGTTGTTTCTACCTGTAATAGTATCGATTGCCTTAGTAAAAATATTTCTGTCTTCAATATCCTTGATGTTATATTTAAACTTTGTGAACTCGTTATATTTGTCTTCGACGAAGACAGTGTGAGTTGACATTATTTTATTCTGAAAATCTCTTTTAATATTTTTATTGCTTAAATAGACTCCATTAACTTTCACACGTCCGAATACAGACAAACAAATAAGCGTAGCAACGAATACCACTACCACTACGCTTACAGTCACAATGATCTTTATTCTTAATTTCTTTTTTCTCTCCCCGCTTGTCACTATTTATTTCTCCCAAAAAATATTAAACATCAACTTATAATTTATAATATTTTTCTTAAAATATCAATCATATTTTTAATATTTTTTTCATTAATTATAAGAGGCGGAAGCATTCTTAAAACATTTCCTCCAGCACTGATTACAACTAGTCCATTTTCGATTGCCTCGTTCACAATATCGCCCACTGGATCGCGGAGAACTAAGCCCTGCATTAGGCCCATTCCTTTACGACTTTCCACTGAACGAAATTCGAAAACTAGCTTCTCAAGTTCCTCTGCCAAAAGTTCTCCCATAACCTTGGCATGTTCTACTATTAATTCTTCTTCATATATATCAAATACTTTACTTACAACTGCAGTTACAAAAGGATTTCCACCGTAAGTTGTTCCGTGATCTCCAGGCACCAAAGTGTCCATACATTTCTCGCCACATACAAATGCACCAACTGGCACTCCACAACCAAGTGCTTTAGCACAGGTGACAATGTCTGGCTTTATTCCAAAGTGCTCGTAAGCAAACATCTTTCCAGTTCTGCCCATTCCACATTGAATCTCATCGCAAATCATAATGATATCTTTTTCGTTGCAAAGTTTGCGAATACCTTTAATAAAATCTTCATCGGCTGGTGTTACACCACCTTCGCCCTGGACACACTCAACTATGATTGCACAAGTTTTATCTGAAATTAATTCCTTTACACTATCAAGATTGTTAAACTCAGCAAACTTAACATCGTCTGAGTCTGTTAAGAAAGGCTTGCGGTAACTGTCAGTTCCAGTAACCTCAAGCGCACCTTTTGTACGACCGTGGAATGAATCCTTCATTGCAATCACTTCGTAGCCTTGACTGAATTCATCGTTAGTCTTTTCTTCACTCTTATCGTACGCATAGCGCTTTGCAACTTTCAAAGCGCCTTCCACAGCCTCTGCTCCACTGTTTGTGAAGAACGCTTTCTTTAAACCAGTTGCCTTCACCAATTTTTCAGCCGCATCGGACGCCGGCTTATTATAGAAAAGATTTGAAGTGTGAAGTAGTTTGTCGGTCTGCTCCTTAATCACGCTGTTTAGTTTTTCATTTCCATAACCAAGTGAGCAAACACCGATGCCCGCTGCAAAGTCCAAGTACTCTTTTCCATTTTCATCGTACAAGAACACACCCTCGCCCTTTTCAAAGGTAACAGGGAAACGGTTGTACACATGTATTAAGTTTTGCTCTGCCTTATCTATAGTACTCATTTACTTTTCCTTTATCTCTTCTTTGTAGAACTTTTCATCGTCATCGTTTAGAAGCGCTGTACCAATACCTTTGTTAGTGAAAATCTCAAGTAGGATACAGTGTGGAATTCGTCCGTCCAAGATATGGACACGAGATACTCCGTTTTCAATTGCTTCTATACAATTCTTAATCTTTGGAATCATTCCGCCTGAAATAGTTCCGTCTTTGATTAAGTTCTTTGCTTCTGTAACTGTCATTTCAGAAATTACTGAATCAGTATCTTCAGGATCCATCAAAACACCTTCAGTGTCTGTTAGGAACGCAAGCTTTTCAGCCTTTACTGCCTCGGCAATAGCTGAAGCCGCATCGTCAGCATTTATATTGTATGCTTCAAACTCATCATCAAGTCCGATCGGACAAACGATTGGTAAGAAATCCTTCTCAATCAAGTCTAGCAA
>CAMZGB010000096.1 GCA_947306285.1 uncultured Lachnospira sp. | reverse complement strand
ATAGAAATGCACAATTGTAAGAATGTGTTTATGGCAACAGTTTATTGCTTTAGAACAGTGTTTGTCGATTCACCGTTAAGTTTTAATGCAAAGACTTATAATTGCGAGAAGATTCGATTCTTCAATATTCACAATTATACGCAGATGAAATATACAACTTCGAACTTCCTTTTGGATGTTAATTCTCGAATTGTCATTAGACCTTGGCAGGCGGCTATGGTTGAGGTGAATATAAATGATGATTCGAAGCAGGCGTATATTGATTCGGTGCACAATTCGCATACACCAGTTAAGTTGTTTGCGGGATTTAGGTTTGCCGATGGCTCGTTTGCGACGAACGATGGAGACTTCTTGTTTATCGACAGCTTGGACAAGAAGATATATAAGATTGATAAGGACACACTGGATTTGTCGGTGGTGTTTGATTCGCCGTACAAGATTAATTCGGTTGGAGTTGATACAAAAGACAATCTAATTATTGTGGGAGAATATTCTGTGCCAGAGGGTGCGACGAAGGATGGTGAACCTATAAGGGTTATGAGGCCGGTTGATTCGTATGGATCGTCGTATCATGCTTGGTATGACCACAGAGTTGAGATTAAAGTATTCACTTTAGATCACGGAAAGATTAAAGAACTAGAGAAAGTTCGAATCGGGAAGAAGAAACCAAAGAGAGTTTTGTATCCAGGCAACAGATGGCGTGATGGAAATGATGTAGCAAACATAATGCAGTACAAACCAGAGTTTGCTTACCTAGCTCCTGATGGCTGTACGATCATTCCATATCACTTTGACTTGATAAGAGCAACTAACCTAACGAAGAGTAAACCTGGCAGAAAACTTTATAGCGTGGACGAATTGTATAATCGAGTTTACATGTGTGAGATAGACGAAGAAGGAATGCTCAAGAAACCTAGAGTTATCATTAATGAAGGAACGTACAGAGTTAAGAAACACAACGATTTAATCTATGTTGGCGATGATGAAGTAAAGGTTTATAAAGATAGAAAATATGTAAAGAGTATTGAAGTTTCAAAGCACCCATTAACGTTTGATTTCGGCGGACCGGGAAAGAGTATTCTGTTTATTACGACAAAGAAAAATGTTTATGGAATTAAGGAATAAATGTGAGGAAGTGCTACAAAAAGCTATTAATTTATGATTAAATAATCATATAGGGAGGCAAAATATGAAAAAGTATATTAAAAGAATAATTGTAATAGTTTTAACACTAGCGCTAAGTATTGGAGGTATTAGTTTTGTTGCTCCAAGCAGAGCTAATGCAGATGCTGATTTTGCCATTACAGCTCCTAGTAATGGTTCGCTTAGGGCGGCTGGATATATTGATATAACGTGGGAAAGTGCGGATAGTATTGGAGATGTGGAAAGCTACGATGTCTTCGTCGATGGCACTCTAGTAAAGAATACCACAGATACCAAATATGAGTTCTATACCACAAAGGTTAACTACCATAAAGCATGGATTAGAGCGAACTTTACAAACGGAACTAGCCATTATTGCAAGACCGTTAGATTTGGTGTGACCAAAAAAGGTTTGGCGATGGGAAAAGGTATGGGTTACTCGCAAGTTAACCCTGCTGAATTGAACGCTGCCTGGTACTATAACTGGGGAACTGAGCCATATTCTTTAGAAAAATATAAGAAACTTGAGTACGTTCCAATGGTTTGGGGCGATAGAAATGCAACTGATATTCAAAATAAAGTAAACAATGCAGTAAATAATAATTATAAATATATTTTAGGATTTAATGAGCCAGATGTGGGATATGATGGTGGAGGATGTCAAATGGATACATCTGACGCTATAGATCTTTGGCCAAATTTCCTAGGCAAAAACATAAAGGTTGGATCACCTGCATATGGAAGATGGGGTGATAGTAGCGAGATGAACCAGTTTATGGTGGGAGTGGAAAATAATGTGGATTTTGTTTGCCTACACTGTTATCCTGCTAACTGGAATGGCGGCACGCTAATGGCTGATTGGATGTTAGAATCGGTTGTGGATGACGCATACAATAGATATCATAAACCAATCTGGCTCACTGAGTATTCAACTTCAGGAAATGGTATTACGCAGAGTGGTACTGAATCTTTTATTAAGAGTTTTTTGCCAGGAATGGATAGTAGAGATTATGTTGAAAGATATTCATTCTTCTCGTTTAACGCAGACGAATTTGGTGGTGGATTATGGAGTTACTCTACAGGTGAGTTGACAAAGTCAGGAAATGCATATGCAAATAACGGAAACCCAGAGGAAGATTATGTTACAGGTAGTGAGGTAAATCCTAGAGATGCTGAAGAAACAACAGAGCCAACAACTACACCTCAACCTACCACAACTAATGCCGATATAAATGCTCCGCATCCAGATACATCATCTGGTATATGGTCGTTCTCGCAAGGAGGAGCATACTCAAGTGAAGAAGAAACAGGATGGGGTAATGTAGCCTATATTAATAGTGTAAAAATGAATGGCACAGACGAGACCATTGGTGGATGGCTAAGAGGAGACAATTCTGGCCAAACACAAAGTGCTACAGCGTGGTCAAATGGTTTCTATATAGATATTGAGAACAATGGATGGGACAGAAATTGGAAGACTGATCCTTATAGAATCAATCCATGGTCTATTCAAGGTATAACTAAAGCGACAATGGTTTCTCAACATGCATATAGAGTTACTTTCAAGGCAAAAGCAAGTAAAAAGAAATATGCTTATGTTGGATTTAGTACTAGAGTAGATGGAAATGAAAGGGCTCCATATGACAATTCCCCAATGAGGAGCGGAAGTAACAATCAAGTTATTGTATTAAATGATGAAGAAAAATCATTCACATACATATTTGATAATTATGTTGGTGGAACAGAATTGACTACATCAATACGACTTGGAGCGTTTGGATTAGCAAAGGATGGAAATGCTTATGATTATAATGGAAAAGATATATCAAATATTGTGACCGGTGAAGAAACAAAATGGGGAGGAAATGTAACAGTTAGTGATTTTAAGGTGGAAGACTTAAACGAGATTGCTCCTACGGAAATCACTACAGCACCAAAGGTTACGACAGCTCAGCCAACTACACAGAGTCCTACAACCACTAGACAAACTATTATAGTGGTACCTACGACGGTTGCACAAACAACAACTGAAGCCAATGTAGATCCAACTACAGTGGCAGAGACTACAACAAACAAAGACATTGAGCAATTACTAAGCGAGATTAGTTCTTTGAAAGATTCGCTTGGTGGATTAAAGTCATTGATGGATATACTTCCTGCGGGAATAAGCATTCCTGATGAGATTTCCAAGTTGCAAGATAGTATTAAGGAAATTGAAAAAGAATTAGAAAATGTCGACATAAGTCAGATTGCTGACAACAAAGAGCAGTTGGATGCTTTGAAGGCGAAAGTAACTGAATTAACAAACAAAGTTGCTGAATTAACAAATAAAGTTTCGAAAGAGTTAGCTGAAGAGATTCAAAAACAAATTAAGGATAATAAAGATTTATCTGATACATTAAACACTATTAGTGCTTTGGTACCAGGTGGAGAATTTAAAGAGCAAATAGATTCAATAAAGGAAAAGATTCAAAACTCTAATGGTGATATAAAAGAGATTAACGATATAGTTGCTCAGATTCAGGATGCTTTGAAAAATGAGTCTGGTGAGCAGATAGATGCAGCTAAAATTAAAGAACTAGTTACTAAATTGCAAGAAGAAACGAAACAGATTAACAATGTGGATGATATTATTCAAAAGGTAAAAGACGAAATTTCGAAACTTATAGAAGCTATTACTGGTAAGAAAACAGACGAGACAACTACTGCAGTGGTTAAAACTACTTCTTCGAAGGACTCGAAAGCAGCAGTGAAAGCACCTGGAACAGTAAAAATTAAGAAAGTTAATGCAAAGAAAAAGTCTTCGAAGAAGATTAAGGTTAGACTTAAAAAGGTGAATGGCGCTAAGGGCTATCAAGTTGCCGTTTACAAGACAAAGAAAAACGCTAAGAAGAACAAGAAAGCAATTGCAAAGAAATTCTACGAGAAGACTAAGATCACATTTAAGTCAAAGAAGTTTAAGAA
>CAMZGB010000095.1 GCA_947306285.1 uncultured Lachnospira sp. | reverse complement strand
CCTAGCTTAATCAAATCGTCAATAAGCTCTGGCGACTCTTTAATCATAGCCTCCACCGCCTCTGGTTTGTTCATATATCCGCCGGCGCGCATTGTATCTTCGAAGTAGCTTTCGAAATCCTCTTCGTCTCTAAGCATACAAATACCACCCTGGGCAAGGTATGAATCACTATGCTCCACAGTGTCTTTTGTAATAATCAATATTTCTTTGTCTTCCGGAAGGTTGAGCGCGCAATAAAGTCCTGCACAACCGCTTCCCACTATAAGTATGTCTGTCTTCATAAAAAAATCTCTCTCAAGCGACTTGAGAGAGATTATAACACATATTCATTTGTCTGACAAGACAGGTGTAAAGACACTTTACACGTCACCTTGTTGCCTGGAGAATTCTTCCCAATATAGATTTTTTGTAAAATACCATAGGCTCACGATTAGGATAGAACGCTATCATCCTGTAAATATAGAAAGCAATCATTGAGGCAACCAAAACACACGCTAGAATCTTTATCACATTCATATATTTTTTATACTTTTCCTCGTTTACTATTAAATATCTCACAACTATAAACGCAATAAATAGCAATGTGATTGGAATCCAAAACGGATGCATAGATGTTGCTTCAGCAAATTTCCCTTGGAAAGCAAATATATACGATCTTGTTAATCCACAACCTGGACATGGTATTCCGAAAAGAATCTTTAAAGGACAAGTTTCCAAAAATTTCAAAAAAACCAAAGCTAAAAATAAACAAGCTAAAGCTATATATATTTGAAGATCTTTTTTTAAATGGTCTTTGTTTATTCCCATATCAAATGTCCTTTTATTTTAGTTTTTCTAAAGTCTTTAGTATTAGTTCCCAACATCTCTGTATAGAAAGAATACTCATTTTTTCTTTTGTTGTATGAATATCATCTACTTGAGGTCCGAATGAAATGGAATCAAGTCCTTCCATCTTATTACTAAAAATTCCACACTCTAATCCAGCATGAACACTTTCTACCTTTGGTTCTTTTCCAAACAATTCTATAAAGCTATCTTTCAAAATTTTCGCTATTTTCGAGTCATCGTTTGGTTCCCATCCAGCATATCCTCCGTACGTTTTGATTTCTCCGCCAAAGATTTCAATTAGCGCTCTTATCTGCTCAACCACATTCATCTTGGCAGTCTCTTTTGTACTTCTAACCAAGAATTTAAAATTCACTCTATCTTCTTCGGTGCGGACTACTCCCAAATTCAAAGAAGTCTCAACGCTATTCCTTTTAGCATCCATTCTCTGGACACCATTAGGCATATTTGAAAGAGAAATGATAGTAGCAAGTGTAGATCCATCTCCTAGAGCTCTCACCTCTTGCTCTCCCACTTCGTTTATAGTTATCTTTGCATCGGGATCAGTATTTTTGTACTCTTCCTTAATCTCTGCAAAAGATTCTTTTATTATCTTAATGGTTTCCTCTTTGTTTTCCTCCAATACTACAATGGCAGTTTCAACTTCAGTTGGTATAGCGTTGTCTGCCACACCACCATCCACTGTAATAATTCTCATGCCTACATTTTGGAAACACTTTAGAAGAATACGTCCCATAGCCATAAGACCATTCATTCTATATTGATTAATGGCAGTTCCTGAATGACCACCTGTCAAACCATCAATTTTAAATTCAATTACATAAGGCGTGATAGGTTCTTTATTTATTGGGAGATTGCACTCAACAATAACGCCACCTGCACAACCAACTGTAAACTTGCCCTCATGCTGTGAATCTGCATTCAAGAGAATCTTTCCTTTTAGGTCAGAAACATCTAGTGCATCAGCACCTAACATTCCAATTTCCTCATCTACGGTAAACACACACTCTAATGCTGGATGCTTAATGTCGTCGCTATCTAGAATTGCAAGCATATATGCAACTGCTATTCCATCATCACCGCCTAGAGTTGTTCCCTTCGCTGTAACCCATTCGTCGTGTTTAAACTCACCGTGAAGTCCTTCTACATCTGTTGTGTCATCTGCATGAATAATTTCTAAATCAATATGATCCTTCTCAAGGTCTTTGTCCACATCTTCATCTTTCACAGCAACCATATCAATATGACCCTGCAAAATGACAGCATCAGAATCTTCGTAGCCCTCGGTTGCATCCTTGAAGATAACAACATTGTTTAAATCATCTTGGCGATATTTTAAGCCTTTACTTTTAGCAAACTCAACTAAGTAATCGCTTATCTCTTTTGTATTACCTGAACCATGAGGAATCATACTAAACTCCTCAAAAAATTCAAATACTCTTTTTGGTTCGTAATCTTTTAATACTCCCATTGCAACTCCTCTACTTGTCTTCCTTAAATCCCTTTAGTTCCTGTTTAACCTTTCCTCTATTTGTGAATATTGATTTAAACAATCTGTGAACCCAAAAGAAAGGAAGTAACCATCCATGTTTCTTAAGAGATGGATAAATAAATTCCATTCTTTCTCTTTCCATAAACATTCTTCTAAAGAAATATCCTTTTTTTGTTTTTATTCCTAATTCTTTTCTATATCTTTCTATCTCAAATTTTCTGTATTCCTCAAATGTGCCATATGTACCACTATTCATAATGAAATTCTTTGACATTTCTAATTCTTCTGTCATCTCACCATCTTCGAATAAAGCATATGCCAAATCAGTAGCCATCTTTTCGAATTCCACATAGTTCATCTTAGGCAAAGTGTCTTCGACGAAGTCCCAATCAATCTGATCCTTGAAACTCTTTAGAATATAGTATTGATCAACAATACTTCTTATTCCACTTCCACCCATCGAATAATGCTTCTCGAAATGCAAAAGGTGGTATAGATAATAATCCGTGGCAGTCATAGTTTTCAAACAAGGATTGTTCTCATCACTAATTAATCGATTCCAAATATCATCTGTGTACCAATGGTTTTCCTCAGTAGGTGGAAGAAGTCTTCTGTGATTTTCCACCACTAAATATGGTTCCTTGTTGTAAACGTCGTGGCTGTCCTCCAAACCAACATCTTCTGGCTCATATGAAAGAGATTTCATAACTTCATCCATATCTTCCACTTTTCCAGGCTCAATCAAGAAATCCAAATCTCCCATTTCTCTAAAAAGTGGATTTGGATATGCTGCCTTAAGAATAATACCCTTTAGAGGAAGGATGCCAATATTTCTTTTTGTTGTCTCATCAATAATAAGTTTGGCTTCTTCTCTTTGAAGAATGTCAATCACTTCATTTCTTTCATGACCACTTTTCCAAAGAGCATAGTCTTCACCCTCAGGTTTATTATTTAACTTCACAATAGAATGAAATGCCAACTCTTCCACTTGATGTTTCTTGGCAAGATTAAATAAATCTTTCCAACTCACACCTTCTGGCTTTTCCATTGGCATTTCATTTCTCACTGTAGACCTTATTAATTTTAATAAATAATCGCTAACAGTTTCTCTATTCATTATTATTCCTCAACTGTCTCTGGTTCTGGTGCTTCAGTCTGTGGTGGGGCTGTCACTGGTGCTTTTGTTACCGGTGGCTTTGTTTTCTTTTCTTTAGTAACTTTCTCTTTCTTTTTCTTTGTAGTAGGCTTAACTTTAGTTCTACTCTCAATAGGACGCTCTTCAGTTATTTTGTGTTCCTTAGTTTCAGTTTCTTTAGTTTCAGTCTCTTCTGAAGTTATTTCTGTCATTGCAGTAGATTCATCAGGTGCACTTGAAAAAGTATTTGAGAGAACCACAGCCGTAATAACAATAGCCATCACAACAACACATGCTATCACTATAGCAATAATATTCATCTTCTTATTCTTGTTAGTCTCGTTTCTAGCCTCTGCCCTAGCTCTTCTAGTGGCATCTTCGTAACCCATTTCGTAGTCGTCTTCTTCCACGTCAATTCTATCATCTTCCATATCATCCACGATAGAATCACCTTCGAGATCAATATCGTCATCCATCTCTTCTGGGAAATCGAAATCTTCTATTTTTTCGTCTTCCTCGAAGACTATTTCCTGGGTTGCATCAAATTTTTCATCATCGTAACTCATAATAAAATTCCTCTATTTTATTCTTTCAATAATATATTCTTCAATTTTGTCATAATCAATTTCTAAAGCAATTGAAAACTCGTGATTTAAGAAGTCTTTAGCCTCTTTCAAGTATCTGTCATCGAC
>CAMZGB010000094.1 GCA_947306285.1 uncultured Lachnospira sp. | reverse complement strand
ACTCTATATGGTGAGTTCTTAAAGGCAAACAATTATAAGTATTACACGGTATTGATGAGATCAAAGGCTAATCCATTGTTGATTGTTACAAACAGTGTTAAAAAGGGTAAGTATGCTAAGAAAGCTACAGTTTACACAGTTCACAACAACAAAGTAGTTAAGGTTGGTGACTTGAAGACTAAGAAAGGCTACTTGAAAAATAAATCAAACGATATTGTGACTAAGTTTAGCAAGAAGAGTATTGGATACTATAAAGTTAAGACAGCATGCTTTACTGGATACAAATACGTTAAGAAAAAGAAGAAGTATTACAGATATAAATTAAACTGTACTAAGTTTATTAAGAAAAAGAAGATTTCGAAGAAGAAAGGCAAGAAATATTTGAAGGCAAAAGGTGCAAAAAGTATTGTATTTACTGCCAAATAGTCCTCAATATATGGTATAATTTTAACCAAATTGATGTACTGAAAGGATAAGTTATGAAAAGAGTTTTACTTAAACTTAGCGGAGAGGCTTTAGCCGGTGAAAAGGGCCAAGGCTTCGACGAAGACACTTGTGTGGCGGTGGCCGAGCAGGTTAAGAAAATTGTGGACAAAGGAGTGCAAGTTGCTATCGTTATTGGCGGCGGAAACTTCTGGAGAGGTCGTACATCTAACAAGATCGATAGACCTAAAGCAGACGGAATTGGAATGCTTGCCACAGTTATGAACTGTATGTATGTGTCTGAGATTTTTAGAACACTTGGAATGGGCACAGATGTTTACACACCATTTGCTTGTGGCACTTGGACAAAGACTTTTGAGAAGTACGCCGCAGTGGAAGATTTGGAAGATGGAAAGGTTGTATTCTTTGCCGGAGGCACGGGACATCCTTACTTCTCTACGGATATGACAATGGTGCTTCGTGCAATTGAGATTGAAGCTGATTGCATTTTAGGTGCAAAGGCAGTGGATGGAGTTTATGACTCGGATCCAAATGTTAATCCTGACGCTAAGAAGTATGACGAACTACCAATCAGCAAGGTGGTTGATGACAGACTTGGAGTTATAGATTTGGCAGCCAGCGTTTTAGCATTAGAAAATAAGATGCCAATGATCCTCTTTGGATTGAATGAAGAAAACTCAATTGAGAGAGTTGTAGCTGGTGAAGACTTAGGTACAAAAATTACGGTTTAAATAAATTTTGGAGGAAATTATTATGCAAGAGATACTTGATAAACATGTTGAGAAAATGGAGAAGTCACTAGACAATTTGAAAGGTGAACTTACACAGATTAGAGCGGGTCGTGCAAACCCACACATTTTGGACGGAATCAAAGTGGATTACTACGGCACACCTACACCTCTAGCACAGGTTGGTAACGTTTCAATTCCTGAGTCTAGAATTATTGCTATTCAGCCTTGGGATGGTTCAATGCTTAAAGAGATTGAGCATGCTATCAACGAAGCTGAGATTGGTATTAATCCAACTAACGATGGAAAGGTTATCAGACTTGTTTTCCCTGAACTTACAGAGGAGCGTAGAAAAGAGCTCGTTAAAGATATTAAGAAATTAGGCGAGAATGCTAAGGTAGCTATCAGAAATATCAGACGTGATGGTATGGATCACATCAAGAAAAAAGGTAAAGAAGATGGCGCTCCAGAAGATACAGTTGCAGACTTTGAAGATGAATTGCAAGAGGCTACTGACAAGTATGTAAAGAAAGTGGACGAAGCAGTTAAGGCTAAATCAGACGAAGTAATGACAGTTTAATCTGTTTTTAAATTGAAAAGGGAGGAACCAGTGCGTTCCTCTGTTTTCGCGTAAGGAGATAAAATGGCTAGAAAGAAAGATTTAAGTAATCTTATAATTCCAGAGCATGTTGCTATTATTCTAGATGGAAATGGCAGATGGGCAAAGAAGCACCACGTGCCAAAGAACGTCGGACACTCTAAGGGTTCTGACAATGTGGAAAAGATAGTGGAAGCAGCTCATGATATGGGAATTAAGTACATCACAGTGTACGCTTTTTCGACTGAAAACTGGAATCGTTCTGAGAAAGAAGTAAATGCTTTGATGAAGTTGCTTCGTGATTACTTAAAGCAATGTCTTAAAAAATCAAAAGATAACAATATGCGCTGTCTAATTATTGGTGATAAAACTGGACTTGATCAAGACATTCAAGACAGTATTGATGAATTAGAAGAGTTTTCTAAGGACTTCGACGGTATCACATTTGTGATTGCTCTAAACTATGGAAGTCGTGATGAGATTAGAAGAGCGGTTGCAAATATTGCAAAAGACTGCGCAGATGGAAAGATGAATGCGGATGATATTACTGAGGAAACTATCAGTAGTCATCTTGACACTAGAGGAATTCCAGACCCTGATCTTTTGATTAGAACTAGCGGAGAGATTAGATTATCAAACTTCCTCATGTGGCAGGCAGCTTACACAGAGTATTATTTTACTGATGTGTTGTGGCCAGACTTTAAGCCAAAGCATTTGATGGCAGCCATTGAGGAATATAATAAACGCGATAGAAGATATGGCGGAAGAAACGAGGATGAAGAGTAGTTACTAGCTGCCGAGGAAAATGAGAGGTTATTATGGGAGTATCGAATTTTGCAAATAAATCATTTGTTACAAGATTGCTAAGTGGAATAGTGATGGTTGCATTGCTGCTAGTTGGTCTTACATATGGTGGAAGTTATTGGGGTGGAAGATGGTTATTCTTCGCCAATATGATTATTTCACTTATAGCAGTGTACGAACTTTATAAATCTTTTGATATGCAAAAGACATTGATGGGATTTACAGGATATGTGGCACTCATTGCTTACTATGTGCTTATTTATTTTGACCAGTACAATGTGCGAATTCTTGGAAACGCAATTCACGGTAAAAGATTTATGATGATTTTTATGGTTATGTTTTTGGTTGTGCTCTTCGCCGAGTACGTTTTCCTATATCCACAGTACAATGCAAAGCAAGTAGCAGTTGTGTTTATGTGTATGGTTTATGCGGGAGTTATGCTTTCATACTTATACCTAACACGTATGGAATATAATGGCTTATATACAGTATGGCTAATCTTTATTGCAAGCTGGGGCTGCGACACTTGTGCATATTTGGCAGGTGTGGCATTTGGCAAGCATAAGATGGCTCCAATTCTTAGCCCTAAGAAATCAGTGGAAGGCGCTATTGGAGGAATCCTAGGTGCTGCGTTGATTGGTGGAATTTACGCATATATCTTCCAAGACAAAATTGACAAGATTCCAAATCCAGTTTTAGTTTTCGCTGTTATTTGTGCAGTGGCAGGACTAATTTCAATGACTGGTGACTTGGTAGCATCAGCTATCAAGAGGAATAACAATATAAAAGACTACGGCAAAGTAATCCCAGGTCACGGTGGAATCATGGATAGATTCGACAGTGTAATCTACGTGGCTCCAGTTATCTGGTTGCTTGTTTATATAATGACGGGAATGAGTATGGATTAAGGAGACCTATGAAGAACATTTCAGTACTAGGCTCAACAGGCTCTATTGGAACACAAACTTTAGAGATTGTAAGAGCTAACAATGATTTAAAAGTAGTAGCATTAGCTGCTGGTTCAAATATTGAAAAACTAGAGGAGCAAATTTTAGAATTTGCCCCTTTGTTAGTATGTGTGTTTGACGAGGAGGCAGCTGACAAGCTTCGCGCTAGAAATCTAGATGTGGAAGTGGTTTCTGGAATGGATGGTCTAATTAAAGCTGCTACCATAGATGAGGCAGAAATGGTAGTGACAGCATTTGTTGGAATGATTGGTATTAAGCCAACCCTTGAGGCAATCAAAGCAGGCAAGGATATTGCTCTAGCAAACAAAGAAACTTTGGTTACTGCTGGACATTTAGTTATGCCTCTAGCAAAAGAAAACAATGTGAAAATACTTCCTGTGGATTCTGAGCACAGTGCTATATTCCAGAGTCTACAAGGAAATGAAATGAATAAAATAGATAAGATACTTCTAACTGCATCTGGTGGACCTTTTAGAGGATGGACTGTTGATCAGATGAAAGATATCAAGGTGGAAGATGCACTCAAACACCCAAACTGGGCAATGGGTCAAAAAATAACCATTGACTCAAGTACAATGGTTAACAAAGGATTAGAAGTGATTGAAGCAAAATGGCTCTTTGGCG
>CAMZGB010000093.1 GCA_947306285.1 uncultured Lachnospira sp. | reverse complement strand
TATGATGGCTTACTTTAATAAGAAGAAAGTCGATGTATCATATTCTAGAGACTTCATTTCAATTAACGAAGAAATGACAGGTTATTATGGTGTTTCAGCTAGACACTTGAGTACAAAATATATTGAAGTGGATAAGTCTCTTATCTTACCACAGAACGTTCCTGTTACAGAATACGGCTATGCAAGCCCAGAGCAGAGTAACGAGTGGCTAGAAGACTTGTACGACGATGTGGGAGAAGACAGCAAATCATTTACAGTAGATGGTATTTCTGACACATTGCTAAGTACATATGAGAGCAAATCTGATCAAACTACAGTATCACAGACTATCAAGATGTATCAGAAGACATTTAAGGATATTAAGGATGATAAAGTGAAATTAAATATGGTTAATCCTAACCAGTATTTGTGGAAGTACACAGATCGTTTCTTACAGTCAAATGTAGGAACATCTCAATATGTGTATGAGACAGATACTGTACCATTCTTGCAGATGGTACTAAATGGAACAATGGAAGTTTATGCACCATATTCTAACTTCTCATTCTATTCTAAGAGCGATATGTTGAAGATGATTGACTACAATATTTCACCTTCATTCGTTCTTACAAAGAAACCTTCATACTTACTAGCTGCTACTACATCAGCAGATTATTACTCGACAGAGTATAGTCAGTATGAAAAGATTATTAACAATATCTATAACACAGTAAACGATACTCTAAAAACTGTTCAGGGATTCAATTGGACAGACAGAACAGTATTGGATGATGGTGTTATTGCTAATACTTACAAGAATGGTGATGAGACAAAGACGGTCATCATCAACTATACAAACGACGATGTTAGCGTGAAAGGACAGACAGTGAAAAAACTAAGCGCAGTAACATTGGAAGGGGGTGTTAAATAATGGCAGACAAAAAAGTAAAAGAACCTAAAGCCCCTAAAGTAAAAGAGCCTAAGACAAAGGCGCCAAAGAAAAAGAAATTAAAGACTTATCAGCAAAGACAGGATAGAAATGGTTATGCATTTATGGCTCCTTGGATCATTGGATTCTTGGCATTTACTGCATTCCCATTTGTAATGACAATTTATCTAAGTTTTACAAACGTAAAACAGACAATTCTTGGATACGACATTAAGTGGGTAGGCCTTGCAAACTATAACACAGCATTCTTCAAGAACGAGAGTTTCTTGCCAGCGTTGTTATCGTATTTGCAGATGATAATTCCATATACATTTATTGTAGTAGTATTATCATTTATCATTGCATACCTACTATGTAAGATTAACAGAGGTAAGAGTATTCTTAGAACAATTTACTTCTTACCAGTAATCATTATGTCTGGTCCGGTTATGACACAGATATTGAATGTTCAAGAAGCTGGTGCTGCTCCAGCCACAGATGCAGCAATTCAGACGAATGCGTTCTCAAACATATTCATTATGCAAATCATACAGAGTTATTCTCCAGCACTTGCTAATGGACTTGCGGGCGTGTTTGATCACTTATCAATCATACTTTGGTTTACAGGAATCCCAATTGTATTGTTCATTAACGGACTCCAAAAGATTAACCCAAGTATTTACGAAGCAGCTAAGATCGATTCAGCTAATGCTTGGCAGATTATGTGGAAGATTACAATACCAATGCTTAAGTCTATCGGACTTATCATTACAGTATTTACAGTAATCCAGCTTGGTATGTATGACTCAATCAACCCAGTATATGAATTGATTGAAGAAGCTACTAGTAACACGAACGGAGGATTTGGCTTCGCCGCCACATACTCCTGGATTTACAGTATTGTTGCTCTCTTGATAATTGGAATTGTATTCTTACTATTTAAGGATAGAAAACCAAAAGACATCAAGGCGAGAGAGAAACAAGAGAAGAAGCTAAAGAAACTTGACAGAATTCAGAAGCGTAGATTAGCTTCTCAGAGAAGACACGAGAGGAAGGAGGCAAAGCGTTTTGGCAAGTAAAATTAAAGATAAAGTAAAAAATGTTAATATCGACAAAATCAAAAGTTACAGCTTTGCCAAATTCAAAAAGTTAAAGGCAGTTAATATTATTTCTAAAATTGCTATTTACTTTGTACTTATCTGTATTGGATATGTATATCTAAAACCAATTTTTGAAATGATATCAAAGTCAATCATGACAACTGCTGATTTGATTGACCCATCAATTACTTGGGTAGCAAAGCATTTTACAATGAGTAACTTTGCAGGAGCAGTGGAAGCGCTTGATATTCCTACATCTCTAATAGGTTCGATATTATTCTCGGCTCTATTGGCTGTAGCGCAAACATTAGTATCAGCTACTACAGGTTTCGCGCTATCAAGATATACGTTCAGAGGAAGAAACTTCTGGTACATAATGCTTATCTTAGCATTTATCCTACCAGTTCCATTGCTCACAGTTCCAAGACTTATGATATTTGGACAGATTAAAGCATGGACAGGAATTCAGTTAGTCGGAACTATCTGGCCGCAGTTCTTAATGTCACTACTCGGTCAGGGAACATATTCTACTATGCTAGTATTGATATTCTACAACTTCTTTAACATGATACCTAAATCATTGGACGAAGCAGCCATGATTGACGGTGCTGGATCACTCAAAGTGTTCTATCATGTGGCAGTTAGACTATCAACAGCAACAATACTTGTAGTATTCCTATTCTCATTCGTATTTAACTGGAATGAGACCTACACTACAAGTACAATGCTTAGAAGTGCTGTAGAACTATTACCAACGCAGTTGTCGGCGTTCGGTTCTTCGCCGGAGACGCAGACTGCGGTGAACGAGGCCAAACGAATGGCCGCCACGTTGTTATCGATTTTACCGTTGTTGATATTGTATGCAGTTGTTCAAAAACAATTCATTCAAGGTATCGAGAATACAGGTATTACGGGCGAATAATTACTTATTATTATCAAAATTTCGTAATACAATAACAATAGGAAAATAGAACGTTGTAAAGTGACAAACAATAGGAGGAAGAAAATGAAGAAGTTCAGAAAAGGGATTTCAATATTAGTAGCAGTGGCAATGCTAATCACCATCTGTGCTGTGGATTCACCAAGAATTACACAGGCCGGTGTTAAAGTGTTTGTCGGAAAGAAACTAAACATTGAGATTACTGATACTGATACTATAGTGGTAAAAGGAAAAGCCAAAGCTAAATCTTCCAACAAAAAAATTGCAAAAGTAGATAGTATCAAGAAATTTGGAAAGAATTCTAATGTTCATATCAAAGGTATGAAAGTTGGAAAGACTACTATCAAAGTTAAGGTTGGAAAATCTAGCAAGAAGATTAAGGTTACAGTTTATCCAAAGACTGTAAGCGGTGTGAGAGCAGCGAAGAACTCAGAGACTAGCGCAACTATTTCATGGGCTAAGTCGAAGGGTGCTACGGGTTATCATATTTATCGTTCATATAATAGCGATAGTGGATATGCCAAAATTGCTAGCACAAAGAAAACTTCATTTGTAAACAATGGACTTGTAAAAGGCAGATTTTACTATTATAAGATCCAAGCATATGGAAAGAAAGGAATCAAGAGTGAAGACCTTTCTAATTCAGTTTATGTAAGAACATGGAAACAAATTTGGCAAGATGAGTTTAACGGAAATCAAGTAAACACAAAATATTGGAACTATGACCTTGGCGGCGGTGGCTGGGGTAACCGTGAGCTACAGATTTACCGCGAGGAAAATAATATAGTTAAAGATGGAAAACTTATTATTAAGACTGAATTCCAGTATGACGAAGATGCTGAACAATGTGTACCAGATACATACTATTCAGGAAGAATGAATACAAAAGGCAAGTTTGATTTTAAATATGGTAAGTTAGAATTTAGAGTTAAGCAAGCTAAAGGTGTTGGTACATGGACAGCCGGTTGGGCTTTAGGTAAAGATAAAGTTTGGCCAAACTGTGGTGAGATTGACGTATTTGAGACAACTAGTGCTAAGGCAAAAACTACCATCCCACAATCACTTCACTGTAAGAAGTTTAATGGTATGGCTGGTTCTTCAGCTAACAAGCACTTCGACTCAACAGTAATGACAGCTACTTCAGCTTATCATACTTATGGAGTTATTTGGACAGACCACGACATCACATTTACAATTGATGGACAGGCTTCTGGTACATATGATCCAGATAACTTTGTAGTAGACGGAAGAGGTATTGACGACTTGACTGTTTGGCCATATTGTCAACCATTCTACTTGATAGTAAACTGTGCTATCGGTGGTG
>CAMZGB010000092.1 GCA_947306285.1 uncultured Lachnospira sp. | reverse complement strand
ACTGGAATAGATGCAATTGAGTGGGCTGTCAGAGCAGAAGACTTGGGCGCAGGAGAAATACTTCTTACAAGTATGGATTGCGACGGCGTCAAAGATGGTTATGACATTGAACTTACTCGTGCTATTTCAGAGGCAGTAAGTATTCCAGTTATTGCGTCAGGAGGAGCTGGAAGCAAAGAACACTTCTATGATGCGTTAACTACGGGTGGAGCAGATGCAGCACTTGCAGCATCTCTATTCCACTTTAAAGAATTGGAAATCTCAGATGTTAAGGAATACTTGCAGAGCAAAGGAGTTCCAGTACGAATTGTAGAATCTGATGTTCAAGAATACCTAAAGTCTACTATGGAAAATGAATAATGAAGTATCATTTTATTATTAATGGAAAAAGTGGAAAGAACAACAAGTCTCTCTTGGAAGCGAAAATAAGAGAGGCTTGTTTTAAGCGTAAAATAAACTATGACATTACATATACAAAGAGACCTAGCGATGCTAAAAGAATAGCAGCTGAGTTCCCAGATGAAGAGAGCGTTATCTTTTCAGTGGGCGGTGACGGAAATCTTAATGATACATTGAATGGGATTGTTGGGAGTGAAAACAAGATTCTTGGAGTTTTTCCTGCAGGAAGTGGAAATGACTTTGTTAGAACACTTAAACAGCTAGATGACGGAATCCACTCAATTGATATTGGCTCTATAAACGATAGATATTTTATAAATGTTGCTTGTGTTGGGTTAGATGCTGATGTTGCTGATAATGTTTCTATCACAAGGGAAAAGAAATGGATTCCAACTAGTCAAAGATTTAATGCAAGTTTTGTTTACACATATTTTAAGTACCTACCTAAGAATGTAAGAATTCGTATTGGTGAGAGTGAGATTGAAGATCAGATTACAATACTTGCAATCTGTAATGCGCAGTATTATGGAAGTGGATATCGCATTGCACCGCACGCATTACTAGATGATGGTTTGTTTGATATTTACTTGGCAAAGAAAATGCCAAAGGTAAAGATACTTCCAATGCTTGCATCTTTGGCGAGGGGAAAACATGAGAGGTTTTCTGCAATACAAAGATATCAAGAAAGCAAAATACACGTTGAATCAGATGAAAAGTTATCGTTTAATGTGGATGGGGAATTGATGCGTGGAAAGAGCTTTGATTTGAAGATTCATAAATCAGCGATTAGAATATTTAATGATAAACAATTTATAAATGAAGTATTGAAATAGGAGTAGATATGGCAGCATTAACTGGCGATTGGGAGCAAGCTCTTAAGCCTGAATTTGGAAAAGAATACTATAGAGATCTATTTACATTTGTTAAGGATGAATATAGCAGACATGTTATTTATCCTCCAGCAGATGATATTTTTAATGCATTTCATTGTACACCACTGAGTGAAGTGAAAGTTTTGTTGATTGGACAAGATCCATATCATAATGAACACCAGGCGCATGGTTTATCGTTCTCGGTATTACCGGGAAATGATATACCACCATCACTTCAAAACATATACAAAGAACTCCAAGATGATTTGGGATGCTATATTCCAAACAATGGTTATTTAAAAAAGTGGGCGGACCAAGGTGTAATGCTTCTTAATGCAGTATTAACTGTTCGAGCACATCAAGCAAATTCGCATCAAGGAAAAGGTTGGGAGCAATTCACTGACGCAGTTATTCGAGAGATAAACAAACAAGATAGACCAATAGTAATCTTTTTATGGGGAGCACCTGCTAGAAAGAAAAAGGCAATGCTAGATAATCCAAATCATTTAGTACTAGAAGCTCCACACCCAAGCCCATTATCAGCGTACAGAGGATTCTTTGGATGTAAACACTTTAGCAAGTGTAATGAGTTTTTAGAAAAGAATGGTATTGAACCTATTGATTGGCAGATTGAAAACATATAAAAAAGACCTTGCGATGCAAGGTCTTTTTATTAATCATTTAATCTCTTGTTTGCTGTTGCCAGCATCAATTTGATTCTATTCAACTGGTTAACCTCAGAAGCGCCTGGATCGTAGTCAACAGCCACAATATTAGCATCAGGGTTAAGAGCACGTAGTCTCTTAATAACACCCTTACCCACAACGTGGTTAGGTAGACACGCAAATGGCTGTGTACAAACAATGTTTGGAACGCCATCGTGAATCAAGTGAAGCATCTCACCTGTTAGGAACCAACCTTCGCCGGTCTGGTTACCAACGGATACAATCTCTTGAGCCATCTTACTCATCTCCCAAATATCAGAAGTAGGAGTGAAGTGCTTACTCTTAATCAATGCTTTCTTTGCAGAACCACGCATCCATTCAACAGCTTTAATAGCTAAGTTGTTAATCAACACGCCTTTCTTATTAAATCCAAGCTTCTCGAATTTATATTTAGCATTTCTAAATCCATACAAGAAGAAGTCAATCAAATCTGGCATAACAGCCTCAGCGCCTTCTTCCTCAAGTAGGTTAACTAAATCGTTGTTAGCAGTAGGAGAGAACTTAACCAAAATCTCGCCGACAATACCAACTCTAGGTTTCTTGATATCCTTTGTTGGGATTGCGTCGAACTCTTCGACAATCTTTTTCATATTCTTCTTGAAACGACGAATACCAAACTTATTGTCAGAAAGTTCTTTGATTAGTTTTTCTTCCCACTTCTTATGAAGAGCGTTAGTTTCGCCTTCATTAACTTCGTAAGGTCTAGTTCTATAAACTACACGCATGAATAAGTCGCCATATAAAGCAGCTTGAAGACATTTAACACCAAACTTAGGAGTAAGCTTGAAGCCACTATTTTTCTCAATACCCTGAAGGTTAAGTGAGATAACAGGAACTTGTTCCATGCCAGCCTTTTCCAAAGCACGTCTTATAAATCCAATGTAGTTTGTAGCTCTACATCCACCACCAGTCTGTGTGATGATAAGAGCAGTTTTATCTAAATCATATTTACCTGACTGCAAAGCTTCCATCATCTGACCAACGACGATAAGTGATGGATAACATGCATCGTTGTTTACATACTTAAGTCCTACGTCAATACATGAACGACCACTGTCCAAAACTTCCAAGTTAAATCCACATGAATTGATAGCAGCCTCTAGCATGCCAAAGTGGATAGGACTCATCTGAGGACAAAGTATAGTATATTTGTCGTCAAACATTTCTTTAGTAAATTCAACCTTCTCGATAGCAGAAGATTTGATAAATCTTTGGTAGTTAAGTTCGCTACGTTCACGAATAGCAGCTAGCAAAGATCTAACACGAATTCTTGCTGCACCAAGGTTGTTTACTTCGTCAATCTTAAGTACAGTATAAACTTTATCTGAACCTGTAAGAATATCACTTACACAGTCAGTAGTAACCGCATCCAATCCGCAGCCGAAGGAGAAGAGCTGAATTAAATCCAAATCTTCGCGCTTCTTAACTACGTCAGCAGCTTTATATAGTCTAGAGTGATACATCCACTGGTCTGATACGATAAGAGGTCTCTCAACTTCACCTAAGTGAGCAACTGAGTCCTCAGTCAATACTGCAAGACCATATGAATTAATCATCTCTGGAATACCATGGTTTATTTCTGGGTCAACGTGATATGGACGACCAGCAAGTACAATACCGTGAAGATTATTCTTCTCAATATATCTAAGGGTTTCCTCGCCCTTACGCATCATATCTTGTCTAGAATCAATTAGTTCGGCCCAACCTTTTTCAACGGCTTTCTTAATATCTTCAGCATCAATACCAAAGTCCGTTGTGAAGATATCAACCAAACGCTCTGATAAAACTTCCTGATTAGAGAAAGCCATAAATGCGTTTAGGAAGTTGATTTCAGGGTCTTCTAATTCCTCAACGTTGTTTTTAATATTCTCAGCATAAGATGTAACCATTGGACAGTTGTAGTGGTTGTTAGCATCTGGTGTCTCATCACGCTCGTATGGAATACAAGGATAGAAGATGAACTTACAACCCTCATCAAGTAACCACTTGATATGTCCGTGAGTTAACTTAGCTGGGTAACACTCAGATTCACTAGGAATTGATTCAATACCCAACTCGTAAATCTTGTGACTAGACTCTGGAGATAGTTTTACACTAAATCCGAGTTCCTTGAAGAAAACAGCCCAGAATGGGAAGTTCTCATACATATTCAAAACTCTAGGAATTCCAACAACACCGCGTGGAGCAGTCTCTGGATCTAGAGGTTCATAGTCAAACATTCTGTGGAACTTATACTCAAACAAATTTGGAATCTGTTCCTTATTTTTGACACCGCCAATACCTTTCTCACAACGGTTAC
>CAMZGB010000091.1 GCA_947306285.1 uncultured Lachnospira sp. | reverse complement strand
ACAACAAGAAGATGAGTAAGTCACTTGGAAACTTCTTTACAGTTAGAGATATTTCCGAGAAGTACGACTTGCAAGTGCTAAGATTCTTTATGCTTAGTGCACACTACAGAAGTCCGCTAAACTTTAGCGATGACTTAATGGAGTCTGCAAAGAATGGTTTGGATAGAATTCTAACTGCAGCCGAAAAACTTCGCGATGTTATTGAGACTGGAAAAGACGAGCCGCTAACAGATAAGGAGCGTGAGATTGTAAACGGTGCAGGAGAGTTTGTTAAAAAGTTTGAAGAGGCAATGGATGATGATAACAATACAGCAAATGCAATTGCCGCAGTATTTGATCTAGTTAAGTATTCAAACAGCAACGTTTCAAGTGACAACACAAAACAGTTTGCTGAAGCAATGTATGAAATCTTGACTGAACTTACAGACGTTCTAGGAATTATCTTAGAAAAAGAAGAAGAGGTCCAGGGCGATGAAGACTACATCAATGAGATGATTGAGAAGCGTTCCCAGGCTAAAAAAGATAAAGACTTTGCACTAGCAGATCAAATTCGTGACGAACTATTAGAAAAAGGAATCGTGCTAGAAGATACACGCGAAGGAACTAAGTGGAGTAGAAAATAATGTCTGACATATTTGAAATCATAAAACAGAATATGGATTTAGAAGACATTGATACAGTAAACTATTCACCACAAACTTTCGCATATATCGGTGATGCAGTATATGAGGTTGTAATCAGAACAATGATAGTAGATGAGGCAAACAGAAGTGCAAACGACCTACACAAGATGTCATCTGAATATGTTAAGGCAAGTACGCAGGCAAAACTTGCAGAGATTTTGCAGGATGTCTTCGACGAAGACGAATTAGCAATTTTCAAGCGTGGTAGAAATACAAAGATAAACTCCAAGGCAAAGAACGCATCGTTCAACGATTACAAAAAGGCAACGGGATTTGAGGCAGTGATTGGATATTTGTACTTGGAAGGCAAGACAGAAAGAATGCTAGAACTAATCAAGAAGGGATTAGAAAAGTTAGATTGATGGAAAACAGTGAACTAATTATTGAGGGAAGAAATGCGATTATAGAAGCTTTCAGGGCTGGAAGGAGTGTGGATAAGCTTTTCATCCAGGAACATACTAAAGAAGGCTCTATGAACACATTGATTCGCGAGGCAAAAAAAACAAAGACATTAATTAAATATGTTCCGAAGGAAAGACTTGATCAGATTTCTGAGACAGGTCATCATCAGGGTGCGGTGGCATTTGTTGCTGCTTATAATTATGCAGAGATTGATGATTTGTTTGCAAAGGCTGAAGAGAAGGGTGAGTCACCATTTTTCATTATCTTAGATGAGATTGAGGACCCACATAACTTAGGTGCTATTATTAGAACTGCAAATCTTACAGGAGCACATGGAGTGATTGTGCCAAAGAATCGTGCGTGTGGTCTTACAGCGACTGTTGTCAAGGCATCAGCTGGAGCAATCAACTATACTCCGATAGTTAAGGTTACAAATATTGCTCAGACTATTGAGAGTTTAAAAGAGAGAGGAATGTGGTTTGTCTGCGCCGATATGGACGGAGAAACTATGTATGATATAGATTTGACAGGGTCAATTGGACTTGTTATCGGAAACGAGGGCAAGGGCGTTAGTAGACTAGTCAAAGAAAAGTGCGATTTCGTTGCACGCATTCCTATGAGTGGCGATATTGATTCGCTAAATGCCAGTGTGGCTACGGGGGTTTTGGCTTACGAGATTGTAAGGCAAAGAATGAAATAATACGAGCCGTCATAGCTCAGTCGGTAGAGCGCCACCATGGTAAGGTGGAGGTCACGAGTTCAAGCCTCGTTGACGGCTATATTTATTGCCAATAGTAGTGGTTTGTGCTATTATATTTTGGTATGAATTCTAAGAAAAGAGGATAATCATATGAACAAAAAAGTATTATCAGTATTAGTTGAAAATTATTCTGGTGTTCTTAACAGAGTAGCAGGATTATTTAGTCGCAGAGGCTACAATATCGATAGTTTGACTGTAGGTGTAACTGCAGATCCAAAGTATTCGAGGATGACTATCGTGGTGACTGGCGATGATGATATTTTAGAGCAGATTATTAAGCAGATTAGTAAGCTTGAAGAGGTTATCCAAGTAGATGTTCTTGAAAATGGACAATCTGTTATCAGAGAGCTTATTATGATTAAGGTTAAAGCTGATCAAGCTCAAAGACAGCAAATCACTGCTTTGACTGATATCTTTAGAGCAAATATCGTTGATGTTGCTAAAGAAACACTTATGATTGAGCTCATTGGTAACCCATCAAAGCTTGAAGCTTTTATTCAAATGCTTGATGGTTTTGAGATTTTAAAACTAGTTAGAACTGGTATTACAGGTCTTGCAAGAGGAGACGAATAATTATTATTAAAATATATTAAATGGAGGCGACGTTATGTCAGAAGCAAAAATTTATTATCAAGAAGATTGTAATCTATCATTATTAGATGGAAAAACAATTGCTATCGTAGGTTACGGTAGTCAGGGTCATGCACATGCACTTAACTTAAAGGAATCAGGATGCAATGTAATCATTGGTTTGTATGAAGGTTCAAAGTCATGGAAAAAGGCCGAAGATCAAGGATTTGAAGTTTATACAACAGCTGAAGCTGCTAAGAAGGCAGATATCATTATGATTCTTATCAACGATGAGAAGCAGGCTGATATGTATAAAGAAGATATTGAGCCAAACCTAGAAGCTGGAAACATGCTTATGTTTGCTCATGGATTTAACATTCACTTTGGATGTATTACTCCACCAGCAGATGTTGACGTTACAATGATAGCGCCAAAGGCTCCAGGTCACACAGTTAGATCTGAGTACCAGGCTGGAAAGGGTACACCTTGTCTAGTTGCTGTTGAGCAGGATGCTACAGGTAAAGCTTTAGATATGGCTTTAGCTTATGCACTAGGTATTGGTGGAGCAAGAGCTGGTGTTCTAGAGACTACATTTAGAACAGAGACAGAGACTGACCTATTTGGTGAGCAGGCTGTACTTTGTGGTGGTGTTTGTGCACTAATGCAGTGTGGTTTCGAAACATTAGTAGAAGCTGGATATGATCCAAGAAACGCATACTTCGAGTGTATTCACGAAATGAAGTTAATCGTTGACTTGATTTATCAGTCAGGTTTCGCAGGAATGAGATACTCAATCTCAAACACTGCTGAATACGGTGACTATATAACAGGACCAAAGGTTATCACAGAAGATACTAAGAAAGCTATGAAGCAGATTTTAGCAGATATCCAAGATGGTTCATTCGCTAAGGAGTTCTTGCTTGATATGTCAGAGGGTGGACGTCAGGTACACTTCAAGGCTATGAGAAAACTAGCAGCTGAGCACCCAGCAGAGAAGATTGGTGCTGAGATTAGAAAGCTATATAGTTGGAACAACGAAGACGACTTACTAATCAACAACTAATAGTAATTTATTAAAGGGTTTAAAGGGAGAGCAAATTTTGTTCTCCCTTTTTGTTTTGTATGGGGGATTTATGAGTGTTGAATTACTTTTGTGTTTAGGAACAATATCTATAAGCGATTTAAAAAGAAAAATAATACCGAACAGTCTGATATTGACACTATTTTTGATTGGGATTAGAATTGGACGATTGAGTTATGTTGAATCTATTATAGGAGCCATATTGTTACCAATCATTTTGATGTTATTAGGTAGTATATATCCAATAGGTGGGGGAGATATTAAACTAATTTCAGCCCTAGGATTTTGCCTAGGATTTTGGTATCAAATGGTGATTTTGGCAGTTGGAATGAGTCTTTCTTTGGCAGTCACAGTAATAACTAGAAAAAAGGCTATAATTCTTGGTCCTTTTATCAGTTTTGGTGCTATATTTGCTTTAATTATGGGCGATTTTTTGGTAAAATATTAGATAGTGTTTTGACAAGAAAAACACGGTTTTGAGGTGTAAAATGCAAAGTAAAACATTTGCAGCAAAAAGAGAAAATCTACTCGAGATTAATGCCTTTCTAGAAGAAATTTTGGAAGGCTATAGTTTTGATATGAAAAAACAGATGCAGTTGGCTATTGCGGTAGAGGAACTGTTTACTAATGTTGCGGATTACGCCTATGGAGACGGAGAAGGTGACGTTGAAGTCCAAGTTGGTTTGGATGATGACGGATACTTATTTATCAGTTTTATCAATGGTGGAGAACAGTTTAATCCTTGGGAGAAAGAAGACCCAGATGTTAAATTACCACCTGAAGATAGACAGATTGGTGGACTTGGAATATATATGG
>CAMZGB010000090.1 GCA_947306285.1 uncultured Lachnospira sp. | reverse complement strand
CTGTAATTCTTAACTTAATTATTACAATTATGGCTGCTTACGTATTTTCAAAGAAGAAATTCAAACTTAGCGGTGCATTATGGGAAATCAACCAGTTAGCTCTTATGTTTATTGCTACAGCCGTGGCAATTCCTAGATACTTAGTTATCGTAAACATTGGAGCATACAATACTTGGTTCGCACACGTTTTACCACTTATCGCAGTTCCGGTCGGACTGTTCTTGGTAAAACAGTTCGTGGATGGTATACCAGATGCCCTCATCGAAGCTGCAGTAGTGGATGGAGCTGGTGATATTCGAATTCTTCGAAGTATCATTATTCCTATGGCGAAACCAGCGCTTGCCACATCAGTAGTTTTGACATTCCAGCAAGTTTGGATGAACGCAGAAACTTCAAACAACTACATCACAGATGAGTCACTAAGAACATTCACATACTATGTAGCAGCCCTTGGTGTTAATACCCAGATGTCTGCGCAAGGTATGATGGCGGCAGCTACCATGATTTGGTTCTTGCCTAACCTATTCATATTCATTGCAATGCAGTCTAAGGTTATGAATACAATGGCTAGCTCAGGTATTAAGTAAGGAGGCAGAGTTATGAGATTTATCAAAAAATCACTGGTTCTGCTCCTTGCAGTAACTTTCGTGATAATGAGCGCTTTGCCTGTAGCGGCATCACAGGCGACTAGTTATACATACACTCTAGATGATGACAATGAAGCAGTAAGAACTCAGGATGCATATCTTCCAGATAGAACTATCACTGATTTAGGTTTAGTAAACCCAGCTGATATGTTTATCACAGAAGATAACATTGCGTACATTGCTGATTCAGGTAATTCTAGAATAGTAGTTTATAACATTGATACAGGAAAAGTTGAAAAAATATTTTCAAAAGAAACTGTAAAAGACAGTAAGTTTGCAGGATTTGATAAGCCATCAGGTGTTTTCATATCTGAGAGAGGCGAACTCTTTGTAGCAGATCCTGGTATGAAGACAGTATTCAAATTCGACAAGAAAGGTAATTACGAGAGACGCTACGACAGACCAGTTGCTCCTATTTTCAATGGTAGTAGCAGCAAAGACAAGACGAACTACGAGCCAAGTAAAGTAGCTATCGATAGTGGTGAAAACCTCTACATCGTATCAGAAGGTTTATACGATGGTATTATCCAGCTTGCAAAAACTGGCGAGTTCTTGGGATACTTTGCAACAAATAAAGCAAAGCTTTCTCCAGTACAGGCTTTCTTGAAGATGATTTACACAAAAGAACAGCAAAAGAACTCATCATTATTGAATACTGACCCTCAACTATTCTCAAATGTATTTGTGGATAGAAGTGGAATGGCTTATTCAGTTTCAATGAATGCACCAGAAGACGGACTTAAAAAGCACAGTACAGACGGTTCAAATATGTTTAAGAATCCTGTTGTTTGTTCAGAGCATCTTACAGATGTAACTGTCGACGACGACGGTATTATTTATACAAGTGATACAGAAGGATTCATATGTGTTTATACTACAGATGGTGAATTAATATTCAAACTTGGAGCAAAAGTAAATGACATGTCCATTTCGGGATTGTTCAAATCTCTTGTTACTATCGCAGTAGATAACAAAGGAAACATTTGGACAGCCGACGGCGAAAAGGGCTACTTACAGTCATTCGTTCCAACTGAATATGCAACAACCATTTATCATGCTTTAACTCAATATGAAAAAGGTAACTACGATGTAGCTCTAAATGACTGGAGTTATGTACTTAGACTTAACCAAATGTCAGTGTTAGCTCACAACGGTGTTGCCAAAGCATATTACAACAATGAGAAATACCACAAGGCAATGAAGGATTTCGAAATTGCCGGTAACAGAGATGGATATTCAGAAGCGTATTGGGAAGTTCGTAACAAACAGATTCAAAAATACTTAGGACCATTCCTACTAGTAGTTGTACTGCTTGTAGTATTAAAAATTGTGCTAGGTATCGTTGATAAGAAGAAACGAATTCCAGCAGCTAAGAAGAGACTTAGCAAGAAACTGGGCAAAGTACCAGTATTAAGCGAGATAGGATATTCGTTTAGATGTGCAAGACATCCAATTGATAGATATTATGACATAAGAGTGGGCAAACATGGATCACCGCTCGCAGCACTTATTATTTATATCGTATTCTTCGGAGTTTATATGCTTTATATGGTAGGTAAAGGATTTATTTATCAGTATACAAAAGTCGAAGACATGGATATGGGAGCTGTAATAGTCGGATTCTTTGCAATTCTTATTTTGTTCATTATATGTAACTACCTAGTAACATCTATTACAGATGGTGACGGTACTATCAAACAGATATTTATGATTCCAGCATATGGACTTATGCCAGCAATGTTTGCAATGCTTATTACAACAGGCTTGTCATACTTCCTAACATACAACGAATCATTTATCTTGACAGTAATCATGATAGTTGGTGTAGGTTGGTCAATAGCGGCCATCTTCGAAGGACTAGCTACTGTTCATGATTATACATTTAAGAAGAACGTGATAAGTTTGATAATTACATTCGTATTCATCTTGATTGCAATAGTAGTAGTACTAGTTGTAATTATTATGTGGGATCAGTTGTCAGACTTCTTAATCACAATAGGAAAGGAGGTAATAAGAAATGTCACAGGCGGCTAAAAAGACTTTTAAAACTACATTCATCGTCGTTACAATTCTTTGCATCCTTTCAATTGGGGTAGCAGTGTTTGCTGCGTATCTAAATACAAACAGAGACACTAGAAAAGCTCCAAAGAAAGTTACAGAAAAACTTTCTATTAAAGACAAGGGCTATGAAAAAATCTATCAGACAAAAGATTATGAGTTCTACTACAGAGATGATAGAGATATCATAGCAATCAAAGACAAAAATAACGGCTATATTTGGAAAACAGGTGTAGATGCACCGTTTAGTAATCAGATAAGAGATGCCAAAGATGCTGTTGATGAAGGAAGAGTGAAAGAATACGCAGAAGAAGAGGAGATGGATCCAGCAGAAGTTAGAACTTTGGCGAAGACTCCTCAAGAAGATTCACTTAACTCACAGTATACAGCTATGGCAAACTCACTTATTACCCTTGAGTACTATTCAGGTGAGGGTGAAGGTATGACTACTTCACAGCTTTCATCTGCATCAGAAAAAACAAAAGATGGAATGTCTACATTGTCAAAAGTGTCAGGCGAAGATAACCAATTTGTACTTAGATGTACATTTGGCGTGGACGACGAAAAAGTGATGTTAAATGTTTATATCACTTTCACTGACGATGGAAAAATCAAGTATCACATTCCATACGAAGAAATCAAAGACAACGATGACGGCAAAACTAAATCAAAGATTAAGAATGTTGTCATCACTCCATTCTTAGGTGCCAGTGGTGGTGCTATCAAGTACTACAATAAGAGTACAGAAGGCTGGGATAAAGTTAAAACTAAGACTCTTACTCCAGGTTATGTTATGGTGCCAGACGGTAGTGGAGCTTTGATGAGATTTAAAGAAAACAAAGCTAAATTTACAAACTATGAGGGAGATGTTTACGGAATAGACCCTGCAACAGCTATGTACTATTACAGCCAGAAGAACGATGCTGTTGAAGTTAAGCAGCCAAGTATGCCAGTGTATGGTATTTCACATGGTGATGGTACACAAGCTGCATTTGTTGCTTATGCAACAAAGGGTGATGAGTATATGTCAATAAATGTTGTTCCTGCATCTACAGAGAAGAACAAGATTAAATACACATATGCTTATCCAACATTCAAATACAATGCAGAGTATTTCCAAGTTAAGGATCAGGCTGGAAACTCATTCAGAAAAGTTCAAGATAAGATGAACAAATTTGATATTGATATGACTTATGAATTCCTTAGCGGAGACGGAAAAGACGATACTCCTTCAGCAGATTATGTTGGAATGGCAAAGGCATACAGAAATCACTTAATTAAGACAAAGACATTGACTGAAAAGAAAGCAGCAAATAAAGACATTCCTATCAGAATCGATTTCTTAATGTCAGATTCAAAGAAAGGTGTGTTCTCTACACAAGAAGTTCCTGTAACAACAGTGGACAATGTTAAGAGCATACTAAATGATCTGCTTAAAGATAATGTTAAAAATATTAACAGTGGATTGATTGGATGGCAGAAGAGTGGTGAGACACTATCTAAACCAAACAGTACATCATTCTCTTCGGATGTTGGAAGTCAGGGAGACTTTGAAGATATGATGGCTTACTTTAATAAGAAGAAAGTCGATGTATCATATTCTAGAGACT
>CAMZGB010000089.1 GCA_947306285.1 uncultured Lachnospira sp. | reverse complement strand
CATTGTCAACGCACTGAAGTGCCTTCGCTACTTCCTTTGCAATCTCTAGTTTTCCAATCCCTCTTTCCCCATGAAGAATATAGGCATGAGATATTTTCCCAGCCTTAATTGCTTTTTGAAAATGTTCATATATATGATTTTGTCCAATAACTTTCTCTGCCATTTTATTTATTCGACTTAATGTCCTCTATTATTTCATCTACGCACTCTTCTAGATTTACATTTTGATATTTCTTTTCAATTCCAAGTCTCTTGATTTCTTCTTCTCTAAAGTCCTGCTCGTCCGCCAAGAATCTTCTGCAAAGTTCCTCGTACTTTGGCTCGGTCTGCTCTAGCTCTCGAAGCACCGCACGTTTAAGTCTCTCGCCCTGCTCCACCTCGACAAAGATTGGTACAACGACATCTTGGCCATAGTAGTCTCTCATCTGCTCGTAAGATTCAAGCGTTCCAATGTATAAGTAATCTGCATTTTCAAGATCAATCTGTCCATCGTCCACTGTGAAATAACTCCACACGCCGTGAACAGTGTTGTAGTGTCTAACCTCAATCACTTTGCCGTCGTTTTGCAACTCCTCAAGTCTATCTCGGCTCACGAAAAAATACTCTCTTCCATCCTCTTCGTTCTCACGCATAGGTCTGGTCGAGTAGCCCACAACCGTCTTCAAATCTAGGTCTTTATTCTCTTTTATTATGTTAAAAATTGTATCTTTTCCGCTACAACTTTTACCTAAAATAAAAAATATTTTGCCCATTTCTATTCCTTGATTACTTTAATTCCACTAGTTATTTTATCTGTTATTCCCTTTATCTGCAACCCAGATTCAAGGCTTTTTTCTACTTCTTTTATCAGCTCTTCCGACACCACTTCGCCCGGCACAATCAACGGAATCCCCGGCGGATATTTGTAAATATAGTCCCCCGCAATTCTACCTTTCGCATCCTTCAAAGCGACCTCTTCAAAGTCCTTGTTCATTGCCTCATACGGACTAAATTTTACTTCATTTACAATTCGTTCCCCACTTAATTCTTCGTCTGTCACTTCTAGCTCTCCTGCTACTTCAACTAGGGCTTCGCCGAAGTCTTTAACCTTCTCCAAATCGTCAGCAATAGATGTCATGGCAATCACATATTTATTGTTTGCCATCTCAGTCTCAAATTTGTAGTTCTCTTGGAGTATTATTGCAAGATCTACTCCAGTAATATTCGTTTTACTTAAATCTATAACTAGTTTCCCTAGATCGTAATCATACACTTCGTTATGTCCAACTAGTTCTTCACCTGGAATAAATATTTTTCTCGTGTTATTAACATCGCATCTTAATTTTTCTAGCGTTTTTAACAATTCCTCGGCTCTTTTGTTGCCTTCTTTTTCTACTATATTAAAACACTCATCGATGCTTGTCATAAACACATACGACGGACTAGATGTCTGGTATGTGGCAAGCGCTCTCTCAAGCTTTTCTCTATTAATTCTATCTCCCATCACATGAATAACCGCTGTCTGAGTGAGAGCCGGCAAAGTTTTGTGAATGCTCTCTATTACAATGTCTGCTCCCTCTTTGTATGCTGGATTTGGAAATCCATCCAGACAAAAATGCGCTCCATGAGCACTATCTACTATTAAAATGGCTCCGTTTTTGTGAGCCACTTCTGCCAATCCTTTTATATCTGACACAACGCCTTCATATGTAGGTGATGTGATAACTACTGTCTTCGCCGAGGTCTCCTCTAGGAGTTTTTCAAGTTCTTCCTTATTATATCCACCGTCAAATAACCCTGTGCTTTCAGGATAGAAATAAACTGGCTTCAAATCTCTTATCTCAACCGCATTGTATACAGATTTATGCGAGTTTCTTCCTATTATTATTTCGTCTCCAATGTCTGTCGCAGACTGAATAGCAGACAACACTCCACCAGTCGATCCATTTACCAAAAAGTATGTTTTATCAGTTCCAAGAGACGATGAAACCTGGTCCATAGACTCTTTTATAATGCCCTCTGGATCATGAAGGTTGTCCAACCCCTCTACCTCTGTCACATCGATATTTTCAACATCACAAAATAAGCCAGCGTTCCTCTTATGGCCTGGCATATGCATCGGATAAATGTCCGAATTACTATACTCTTTTAGCTTGTCTTTTAGTGATTTCATACCGGTATATTATACCACACATTGCTTATATACTGCCCTTTTAAACAACAAAAAAGGACTTCGAAAACGAAGTCCTCTTCGTGCCCGGTTCCGGAATCGAACCAGAGACACAAGGATTTTCAGTCCTCTGCTCTACCAACTGAGCTAACCGGGCATTTAAGTGTGCTTTTTGCACGCTAATATATTATATATGCCATACATTACAAATGCAAGTACTTTTTATCTTGCCATCATTCTGATAAATTTATCAATTCCTGGCGTATAATCTATCTTTTTTAGCTGCTTTCTGACCATTACAACATTGTCTGTAACTATTCCATCTACTCCGCAGTCTACAAGATATTGAATTCTATTAGCATCGTTGACTGCCCATACAAAGCATTTCTTTTTTGCTTTATGCATATTGGCAATAATAGCTGGAGTAACGTTTTCAGCCTCAATACTGCAGTAGTCTGCCCAAGAAATGTCGCCAATATCACCCCACGCAACAACCATACAGTTAGCAGTTTTAATATTTTTATCTATCTTCTTTACTCTCTTGAGCGAGTCTTCGTTTTGTGAAATAATTACAACTTTATCTTCCATATGATTATCTTTAATAATCTGGATAATCTTCTCCTCAAAGTCTTTATTTATAGGCGTTCCGTCAGGATAATTACCTTCAACTGGCTTAGTTTCAATTTGAACATGGCGTCCCGTAGATTTTAAATACTTCAAAGCCTCATCAAGGTTAGAGAATCTGACATATGAGTACTTTTCATCAAACCAAGACCCAACATCCAATTTTCTCAAATAATCATACTTTGATTCATGAACGTATATTTGTTTGCCAGACACTCTTTCTATATAATCGTCGTGGCTGACTATGATTTTGCCATCTATCGTCTTATGAACATCCATTTCCACCCAGTCCGCTTTCTTCTTTACCGAGGTCTTAAATGCGAGCATAGTGTTTTCTGGCACACTATACGACTCTCCTCTATGCGCACATACAACCGGCTTCTCCGATTTGTGCAAATAGCATGATATATAATCTTTCACAGCAAAAGTAGACAATGCGACCGCTACTATGAAACATACTATAAAGACTAGTTTTCCTTTCACTTTGAAAGGCTTAATATCTCTATCAGGAATTGGATCTTCCACATCATTCTTCTGTCTCCATTTAAAGAACATCACTGTAAGTAATCCAATATTTAGTATTGGAACAAAAATACTATATAATAGAGAACTCAAGTTTATAAATGAATTCAACCATCTGCTACCCAAAACAGAAAGGCCGCTTCCTTCTATCAACAACGATACTAATGAAACCGCCAATGCAAGTAGCGCAGATATCACAACATCTAAAGCAATAAATACGACGCCCCCAACAAAGATCATTCCTATAGTCTTTAGTACTCTCTTCTTATTAAGTTTTACCGACTCCTTGCAAGACTGCCTGTAAGTCTTATCTTCTAGCGAGAACGCAACTATCGAGAATATCCATCTTATTGCCAATAAGAATAGTAAAAGCAGTGCAAGCGGATAAAGATACTTCAATGTTCCGTTTGCGTATGCAAAGTCTTCGATGAACTCAGGAACGCAAACCTTTATGGAAGCACATCCAATTTTGATTGCTCCTGTTAGCGGAAGGATAATAACTGCATATAAAAGGATTAGCCAGTTTCTTGGAATAAAGATTTTTTTGAAGACTTTAATTCCCGCCTTCATCATTTGTGAACATTTTACCTTATTCTTCTTTTTAGATTCGTTTATGGCATACGCTATTGCTCCCACCTGGAACATAAGTATTCCAGCAGTTACAATTAGCGAGAAGATAAGTCCTGGCCACATAGCTGGCATTGTAAGGATATCTAATGCATTGCCATTTCCCATATAAATACCACCATGAATCAGTTTAAAAAGAAATAGCGTTAACTTATCAAAAAGAATCGGAATATAAAACATTATTACAAAATAAAAAATTGCAAATAATAGAATCGGTTTTATATTAAACCCGATCAACCCAAATGTATTTTTTAATATCTCTTTTACTGTTCTCATAAGCGCCTCTTAGTATTTTTTCCTTTATTATTATAACATCAAGGCATAAAAAAAGACGATAAATATTTTATCATCTTTTTTAGTAGCGGGGGCTAGATTTGAACTAACGACCTTCGGGTTATGAGCCCGA
>CAMZGB010000088.1 GCA_947306285.1 uncultured Lachnospira sp. | reverse complement strand
ATAGGAATTTACCCCACTGATCAGCATACTCTTTGCACCAACTCTTAATTGGCTCATGGTACTGAAGTGTTGGATAGTAATAACCTTTGCCCTCTAATTCCTTTAGTGGTTGATCCACTAAGAACCAGAAATAATCTACCGACTGATCTATATGTTCATATAATTTATCACCCTTTTTACCAGGAATCACATTCCAAGGTTCACAAGTTGCTGCCCAGTCAGTGAACTCATAAAGTTCCTTTAAACTTTGCGCTGGGTTTGTATCTTTGTCCGGATTTATCTTTTTAGCCTTCGCCAAAGACTTCTCCATCAGTTTCTTTAACTTAGGATCTTTGTTGAGCATCTTTTGCAAGTCTTTAGTCATCTTGCTGTGCTCTGCTTTTTTGGTTGTTTCAACCTTAGTAGTCTGCTTATTGTCAGATGTCGTTCCACAACCTACAACTAGTGTCACTGACATAGCAACTGCTAGTAATAACGCTAATACTCTTTTCATTTTATTTTCCTCCGTTCAATTTACTAGTATTATTTTATCTTTTTTTCACCATATCGTCTATATTTATTCTCACTTTTATGAGCCATATGTGGTATTATTAATGTATGTTGAACATAATTGTTTTGCTCGGAAAATAAGGAAACAATTAAAGGAGGAAAATATGAAAAGATTTAGAATTATTACTAGTATAATTCTATCTATCACGCTACTAGCAGGAACCGTTTCATCGTATACTACTGCTAGCGCTAAGACTATCACGGGAGATGGATATACAGTAACGAAGATTTCAAATCCAGATAAGGGCCAAGGAGAAGCCGATGGTCTTATAGCTGGTGGTGACAGAGAGAATAGTTACACATGGCGTATGGCAGAGCGTGGGGATTATATCTACATAGCAACCGCTAGAAATGTTGCCAGTGCACTTGTTAATCTTTACGGTGCACAGTTTGCCGAGAAAGGTATTTCACTAGATACTTTCTGGGGAATGATTAATGTGGTAACCCACGGAGACATACTACGAAACGATGACAACGAAGGTGCAGATATTATCAGTTACAATCGTAAGACTGGTAAGTTTAGAATCGTTTACTCAGCTGAAAAAGGTGATTTCTTCCGTTCATCTGTAACCTTTGGTGATAACGTATACTTTGGTTCTTACTCAGCTACGCCTACAAATCCACAGTACATTTTAAAGATTGATAAAAATGGAAAAGCCACAAAGGTATTTTCAAGTATGGGGGCAATTTCATTCCGTGCTAACTGTGTATATAACAATCAGTTATTCTTCGGAGGTGCTGATGATAGAGAAAGCACTACTCCAAAAGAGGATAAAGACCCTGCTAAAATGGCTATTCTAAAAAAGGATAACAGTGATGATACAAAGTGGACTCGTGTTGCTGACTATAAAGACTTTGGCGATGTGGCTTACGATCCAATTATGAGTAGTTGGGCTGGATCTCCTATCTGGGAGCTCACAAGTTATAAAGATTACATTTACGCTACTGCTCCTAGTACAAATGGCTTTGTAATGTACAAGGGACATCCTGCTACAGGCAGCGAGAAAGCTAACGAATATGGATGGCACTGGGACGAAGTGGTTGGATTAAACAACGGCATTAATAATCCGGGACTAAGTGAAACAACAGGTGGAAATCCTGGAACTATGCGTTCACTTATCGGTTCAACTTATGTTTTCAATAATGAACTCTATGCTTACAACTTTGACCATGCCTTCGCCGGAGAAGCTCAGGCATTTTCAGGCGTCATATCAAATATTTGTGGCAAGTATGTTAAACCTAGTGATTTCTTATCATATATGTACGACACACTTAACAATCCTCAAAAACTTTGGAAATATAACGATGCAACTGGCAAATTCGAAGAATGTACTAAGTTTACTAAACTTATGAAGGGAACCACTAACGAATACATATGGCGCGCAGGCGAATACAACGGAAAAATGTATCTATCCACTATGGACGCTAACATTGGTTATGAATACTTAACTCAACTAACTAGCACAGACTTCTCTACTATGTCTAAAGAAGAGATTCAAAAGCGAATTAAGTATATTGAAGACTTAATTGTTATTATAGTTAAATCTAAAATAGGCGACTCAGTGAGCGTTGATAAGATTAAAGAGAAACTACAAAAATGTGTCGAAATGCTCAAATCACTTATGACGATGAAGATCGACAAGGACAACGTTGAAAAGTTTATAGAAAACTATAAAGCCACTATGGCTGAGTTGAAAAATGTTATCAAATCATTTATCGAAGAGCTCTCAGACAAAGATTTAGAAGAGATAATTGCATACATCTTGTCCGATGAGACAAAAGATAAAATACTACACCACGCACTCAATTTAGATGGCATTCTATTTAAGGATGTAGATGTTGAAAAACTAATCCCAGAAGAATTAACAGACGAAAAGACTAAGGAATTAATTTCAAAAATCAAGTTAATTGCTAGCATGGGTGTTTCATATAATGAACTAGATGAGGAACAACAGGCCTCTGCAAGACAATTGGTAAAAGCAATTATTGTCGCTTATATTAACGAGGCATTCAATAATATGGAAAGCAAAATTGACGATATTATTGATAAGATTGACTGGAAGGGCTTAGAAATGTATATGTACATTTCAGATAGAGTTAAGAACAATGAGCCTGGATTCGATTTGTATAGAACAGATGATGCTGTGAACTTTGAAAAGATTACTATAGACGGGTTTGGAGATAAATACAACTACGGCTGCTCTTCTTTCTTAGCAACTGATGAAGGTATGTATATTGGTACATGTAATCCTTTCTACGGTGGACAACTATACTTATTGAAGGATAATGATAATAAAAAACCTCAAACATCAATTACTTTAAAGAACTCAAAAATAACAACGTACGTTAAGAAGAAACCTAAAGTTAATGCCACTATCACCAATGCTGTTGGCGCAACAACTTATAAAACTTCTAACAATAAGATTGCCACAGTCAGCAGTCAAGGTGTAATAACAGCCAAGAAAAAAGGTACTGTTAAGATTAATGTCACAAACAACGGCGTAACAAAAACACTTAATGTTACTGTAAAGAACCCTGTTCTTAACAAGAAAAAGAAAACTCTAAAGATAGGCAAATCATTTAAGTTAAAAGTTAAGAAAGGTTTGGTTGGAAAAGCTAAATATAAGACTAAGAATAAACGAATTGCCAAAGTTACCAAAAAGGGTAAAGTTAAGGCTGTTGGATACGGAAAGACAACTATCATAGTTAAAGCTAATGGCGTTAAACTTAAATGTAAGATTAAAACTAAACGATAACGACTAAATAATATAAAAGAAGCGGGCTAATATGCTCGCTTCTTTTTTTATTTCATAAAACAACTTAGTTTTCATCCTGTAATGCTTTATATCCTGTATCGCCTGTTCTAATTCGCATAATATCCTGAATCTGTGATACGAAGATCTTACCATCTCCAACCTTTCCAGTGAACAGAGCTTTTCTAGCTGCTGCTACTACTAAGTTTGGATCAATCTTTGATACCACAATCTCAACCTTAACCTTAGGTTTGAGGTTCATACTCATGTTAACACCACGATACCTTCCAGTCTTACCTTGCTCGACACCACAGCCCATAGCCTGGATAACTGTCATACCAGTTACGCCAATCTCTGCCATTGTGTCTCGAAGAACTGTGAACTTCTCTTCGGCGCAGACGATAACAATCTTCGTCAGTGTGCTTCCGGTAGTTGTACTGCTCAAGTTTAGGTGTGCTGGCTCAATGTCTGTAATATCAACAGGTCCTGTACTCTCGCCCATATATGCAGGAGCGATTGGTAGAAAATCTGCGTAAGCTGAAGCAAGTCCGTGCTCTGAAATATCCATACCAGCCATCTCGTCTTCCTCTGATGCTCTTAGGCCAATTGTGTGTTTGATCAACTTAAATACTAAGAACATCATAATTGCTGCATACACATCAATTGCCACAATACCGAGTGCCTGAATTCCAAAAAGTTTAAATCCGCCACCGTAGAATAAGCCGGCATATACTGAGCCATCAGCGAAGGCATCAACTGTTTTTCCTCTACCTGTAGCAAACAAACCTACTGCTAAAGTACCCCAAATACCATTACACATATGAACAGCCACAGCACCTACTGGGTCGTCAATATGAAATTTATTATCAATTACGCTAACTGCGATATTTACAAGTATACCTGCCACAGCACCTATAATAAATGAACCCAATGCGTCGACCGAAGCACATCCCGCGGTAACTGCCACCAGTCCCGCTAGAGCCGCGTTCAGGGACATACCAACGTCCGGTTTTTTATCTTTAATCCATGTGT
>CAMZGB010000087.1 GCA_947306285.1 uncultured Lachnospira sp. | reverse complement strand
AGAAGCCTAGTACAAACAAATCAAGTTTGCGTCCATGCATAATCTTTCTACTTGTACTAAGAATCTGAATAACACCCATATCTGGATTATCAACTCTTACATACATAGATAATGCAAGCATGAAAGTAGCAATAGTACCTAAAGTAATTGCTATTGTGAAGAACAATGCTGCAACTGCTACATGTGGTCCTACAGTTTCAATAACGAGGATAGTTTTTCCGTGTGCCATTGTTTGAAGCAAGTCGTAAATAGTTGCAAAACGCATTGCTGCAAATCCTACAAAGATTCCACCGACAAATGATGGAATAAAGTAAACTACCCAAATGATAAGGTATCTTAGGACTGCAACACCGATAGTCTTACCAGATTTTTCCTTGAATCCATCAAATACATTACCAACTGTGAATTCCTGTCCTCTGTTGTTCATTAAGAATGCTTTAGCTGAAGCATAAGTAAATAATGGTGTAATAAAGATTATTGCAAGTATAGCTATAATCACAAAAATAATTCCTACTACACTCATCTCAGTAACTTGCAATCCAGCATCTGTCTGCTTAGTCTTTGATGTAGCCATAGCAATTATATAGCAAATCACTGGCACGATAGTTGCCAAAATGCTAGCTACAAAACAGAATCCGATCGCTTTGCCCCATTTTCCTTTCAATGAAGCCTTAGCCTGTTTCTTAATTAATAATCTATTCATAATATCCCTCCTACTTATAGATACAATAATTCTACCATAAATACGGCATTCTTATCAATAAAAAAGCGATTAGAGTAGCCTAATCGCTTATGTTTATTTCTTAAATACTCTTATTCCAAATTTAATAATTTCATTAATAATTACTATCGATAGTGCAAGTAGAATCATCTTGCCCCATAATGCCCAGTTTAGTGCAACCGTTCCAAACACTGGCTTTCCATACTGAGTGATTACAAACTGTACTGCTAACACTAATAGGAATACACCTAACATCAACTTATTCTTTAAAATGTTTTTATACATTGGTGTCAAATCCAGTTCTCTGCAGTTAAACGCATTAAACAACTGGAATAAAACAAATAGCGTGAATATAACTGTTGCTTCTTTGCCTTTGCCGGCGCCTAAGAAATCTGTAAAATACTGAGCCAAACATACGACTGAGATAAATACACCATTAAGCATTATTCTAGCAAACATCTTCTTCGAAATAATATTTTCATTTCTCTTTGTTGGCTTCTTATCAAACAAATTGTCTCTCATTGGCTCAAGTCCAAGTGTAAGAGCCGGTGGACCATCCATAATAATGTTTATCCATAAAAGTTCAAGTGCTGTGAATGGACTCTTGAATCCCACCACAATTGAACAAATGATAACAACTACCGATGATACATTGACTGTTAACTGGAACTGAATGAAACGCTTAAAGTTTTCATATATTCCACGTCCCCACTTCACAGCCTTTACTATGGTAGTAAACGAATCATCCAGAAGAACTATATCGCTTGCCTCTTTTGTAACTTCTGTACCAGCAATTCCCATTGAAATACCAACATCTGCATGTTTGATAGCCGGTGCATCATTTATTCCATCGCCAGTTACTGCCACTACATTTCCAACGCCCTTCAAAAGTCTCACAACCCTCATCTTAATCATTGGCGTACTTCTAGCAATAACACGAATCTTCTTCAAAGCCTCAATAAGCTCTTCGTCGCTCATCTTATCAATATCGCCAGCTTCCACTGCCACTCCGTCTTTACCTAGCAAGTTTAGTTCGTTTGCAATAGCTTTGGCGGTCACGATATTATCGCCAGTCAACATCTTTACTTCAATGCCAGCCTTGCGACACTTACGTAGAGATGCATATACTTCGTCGCTGACTGGATCAGAGATAACAGCAAATCCGTCAAAGATAAAATCTTTTTCAATTTCGTCGTCAGTTTCGCCATTGTATGCATCCAATTCTCTATGAGCGAAGGCAATCAATCTTCCGGCCTTCTCTTGGAAAGAAGCCATAAGTTTAGTTAACTCTTCTTCCTTTTCTTCACTCACATCCCTGCATCTGTCGATTACTCTCTCCGGACTTCCCTTCAAATAAGCAATCAACTTACCATTATTATTTACAATCCTTGTCATCATCTTCTTCTGCGAAGAAAATGCGAAAGTTTTTATTTCTTCATTATTTTTTCTAATTTCGTCGTAATCGAAACCAGATTTTTTGAGTGCAACTAACAAAGCACATTCTGTAGGATTTCCTACAAATGAAAAGGTTCCATCATCTTCCACTGCTATGTTTGCATTTGAATTGACCGCGCAGTTGTTAACCATTAACTCGTTCTTTAACTCATTTGCTTCAATAATCTTGTCATCGCTGTAGAACTTTTGAACTGTCATCTTGTTTTCAGTTAAAGTTCCCGTCTTGTCTGAGCAAATGATATTTACGCAGCCAATGGTCTCACAAGCAACCATCTTTTTCACAAGTGCGTTCTCATGAGTCATTTTAATAATATTCAAAGCAAGTGATACCGCAACTATAGTAGGAAGCCCCTCTGGAACTGCTGCTACTATAAGCACGATACTTGTGATAAATGCCTCTGAAATCGAATTGAAATTCAAATTGTTAGCTGCCGCATTTTGCCAAATCTGAACTCCAAGTATAACAACTGCTGCTATTATTCCAAGAATGGCAATCATCTTGCCCATTCGATCTAACTTTTCTTGAAGTGGTGTTGTGGACTGATCAACACTTGATAGTTCTCCAGCAATCAAACCAAACTCAGTTTGCTTTCCAACAGCAGTAACTACCATCTTCGCAGTTCCACCTGAGACGAAGCATCCTGAGTAAGCCATATTTTTTCTCTCTGCCACTGGAGTCTCATCATTTCCCACAAAGTCTTCGTTCTTTGTCACATGGTCACTCTCACCCGTAAGTGTAGATTCATCCACGCTCAACTCTTGAGTTTCAATAAGACGACCGTCTGCCACTATCTTATCTCCAGTCTCAAGTAGCATAATGTCGCCGACCACAATGTCGCCCTGTGTCACATACTGTGCTTCACCGTTTCGAATAACCTTAACCAATGTATCTTCATTAATCTTGTTTAGTTCCTCGAACGCCTTCGCACTTCTACCCTCAGTAACAACAGTTATCACAACACATAGTGCGATAGCCACAATAATACCAATACACTCAATAAAGTTATACTCGCCACCGCGCACATAGTTTGCCACATTAACTGCAATCGTAATAACCGCAGCAACAATAAGCAAAATGAGCATAGGCTCAGTAGCCGCATCCCAAATGCGCTTTATTAAAGACACCTTTTCCCCCTCGCCGAAGGAATTGGTGCCATTCTTTTCTCTGGAAGTCTTAACTTCTTCGTCATTAAGTCCAGTATCTGGATTAACGCCCAAAGAATTCAAAACTTCATTTGCAGTTTTCTTAAAACTATCCATCTCTTACCCCTAGTTATGTAAACCAAAGATTTTAGTCTGTCACAATCTCAAAATTCTTTTTCTGATTATGCGTATTCAAGAATTTGTATGTGTCAGAATCTTTTGTACAGTGTACTTTCACACCCTTTGTATTTCCAAAGATATTATCTCCCATATAATCGATAGAATCTGGAAGATGAACATCTTTCACTTTGCTGTTTGCAAATACATTATCGTGAATCTGAGTGATTCCATCGCTCAAATATACATCCTCAACAGTTGAAAAAGCGAACGCATATGACTCAATAGTCTTCACCGAGGAAGGCACGATAACCTTTTTAAGTTTCTTTGCTCTATCATAGTCTGTAGAGAAAGTGTTTGCCGCTATATCAGTAGCACCAGATGGCACCCTAATACTTTCTGACTTACCAGTGTATGCCACAAGTGTGTCATCCCCGTCAATAGCAAATCCTTCATCATTAAACAAACCACTTCTTGTGTAATACTCGTTTGTAGTCATATTGAAATCAACCTGGTCCTCTGCCGCTTCTTTTACAGAGAAATAGTAATTTGTGTTTCCGTGTATTTTGACCTCGAAGTGTTTAGACAACGAATAATCATCAAGATTATCTGAACCTACAACGTAGTCTGCTTCCAAGTATTCGTCTGTATAATCAATTGGATAGTCACTTCCATCAAAATTGATAGTGTGCTCACCAATCTTATATGTTCCCTCTTTTACAAGATTTCCATCAATGTCACGTTTCTCATAATCTCCGCCATCCATTTTCACCACGAAGACATCGTCCACATCCACCATATACCAAGTACCATCAAGGTTAAGTGATTTGTAGTTTTCCTTGTAAGTTAAAGCTTCATGCTTTCTAAACTTAACAAATGACACCATAAACACAATCATCAAGAAAAAGATGA
>CAMZGB010000086.1 GCA_947306285.1 uncultured Lachnospira sp. | reverse complement strand
GTTCCAAAGACTGTGATAAGAGAAGTGGTAAGTTACGAGGCTGATAGAATTAAGAACAATAGATTGTCTAAGATTCTAAAAGATATTGTTGATACCCCGGTTAGCCCTGAACTACTTCCAGGTAAGAAGGATGAGATTGCCCAGAAGACTGAAGATATTGTTGGTCCTTATGAGTTGCATGACTTTTTCTTGTATGAATTGATGTACAAACGAACAAATTTGGATAAAATATTATTGAGGGCAGAATTTGCCTTCATCGAAGACTACGATAAGAAGACAATAAAACATTGGTTTAAAGTATTTGTGAAGAGATTCTTCTCGCAACAGTTCAAGCGAAACTGTATGCCAGATGGACCACAGATTTTCTCGTTTGGTCTATCTCCAAGAGGAGGATTTGTGATGCCGTCAGATGCATCAGCTAAAGCATGGCTTGATTATTTAAAATAAGTACTCAATGTGATAAACTTTTTATAAATAATTTAGGAGGTTGTTATGAAAAAGAAAAATGTGATAATTGTTATTTTGTGCATAGTAGTTGTAGCTTTAATAGCAGTGGTAGCTTTTTTGATCGGCAAGAAAAACAGCAAACCTGATTTACCAACTGTAAATTCAGCTAGCACAAAAGCGGTTGCTACTCAAGCGGCTACAGATGTGGCTGAAAACAATGAGGCAGTCACTCAATCAGATATCAAGATTGTCAAGAAATACACCTTATTAGAAAACGACGACTATACAATGGTATTTGTTCTTGAGAATACTGGTAAAGGTGATGCTGCAGTGGCAATGGTTGGTAAGATTTTCGACGGAGCAAATGCAGTTGTTGGAACGGAGAGAGAATCAATTTTCTTAGATGCTGGCGCAAAGTCAGTAGTTTCTCTAGACTTTGATACTGAAGGTGTTAAGGTGAAAGATGACGACTACAAAATAACAGTTGCTAAGGCAACAACAATTAGACCTGGTATTAAGAACATTGCATCTAAGCATAGCGTAAGTGGTCAGACAGTAAACGTTACTTCAACAAATAATAATGAATTTGATCTTGAAGGTGTCGAGGCATACTGCTTGTTCTATGATGGTGATGAGCTAATTGATATTGAGAGTGAAGATGTAGAAAATGAAGCTACAGAAATCTTTGAAAAGGGAACTACACAGAAGAATAGACTTGATACACATGAAACTTTCAAGAAGGCTGAAATTTACTACACACAAACTCAAGATAAACCAGACGGCGAAGATGATGATTAATTAAAACATAATAAAAAGACCAGTCCAAGTGGCTGGTCTTTTTTATATGAACAATTCTGAAATAAATACTACTAAACAACTGGCTGCAGCGGTAATAAACAAGTTTGGCTTTTTCCATGCCACAATGATTGCTGTTATAAGTGCCAATGTGCCGGAAATCCATGACTGTGTTGCTGAGATAATAGCTGGGAATGTCATAACCGAAAGTGTGACATATGGCACGTAGTATAAAAATGATCTTATATATTTATTCTTAATTTCTTTTCTAATTAATGTGATTGGTAAAACCCTAATCAAATATGTAACAATAGCCATCAATAGAAGAGTCAAATAAAACTTATTCATTTTGTCCCTCCTTTACTGGCTTAACAACCGCAAATATTCCAGCAATAATAACTGTCAAAATAATAATCTTGATTCCTTCGTAACTTTTGCCCTTGAATGCAGGAATAATTGAAGCCAAGTAGCTTGCAACAAAACTAATTACAATAACTACTGAAACTACTTTGTTTTTCTTTGCCTCAGGAATAATAATCGCGATAAACATTCCAAACAAACCAACGCTCAATGCGCTGACAATATCCTTAGAAAGTACATCACCCATAATTACGCCGAGAGCAGTACCAACTACCCAACCAGGGGATGCAACAGTAGCCATTCCAAAAATGTAGAATGGATTGAGTTTTCCTTTCACGGCGATGGCTGCACCAAAGATTTCGTCGGTAATAAAATACCCCATAATCAGACGCTTCCAAAGTGATGTATTTTCAGGGATCTTTTGACTCAATGAGCATGACATCAAAAGGTATCTAGAATTTGCAACCAATTCCATTAAAACCATTAAAAGCACAGCGGTGCCTGCGCCAAAGAGAGTAATAAAAATATACTGTCCAGCAGACGCATGAAGACCAAAACTCATAAGGGCAGATTGAAAAGCGCTTATTCCAAACTTCTTAGCTTGAATGCCAAGAGCAAAGGACACGGCAAAATAACCGAGTCCAATTGGAATACCGGTTTCTAATCCTTTTATGTATGCTTTTTTGTTTGAATGTTCCATAATTCTATTCCTTTTCGCAAAGAATATAATAATACATTTTTATGATTTAAACAATGAAATGTACCATTTATTGGACCTTGATTTATGGTATAATACTAGACAGTGAGGGTACGGACATGCTCAATTTTATTATAGGAACGGCGGGTTCCGGAAAATCTTATAATTTGCAGCATAAGCTGATAGACGAGTCTATTAAAAAACCAAATAGTAGATTCGTTCTTTTGGTGCCTGATCAGTATTCATTAGAGGCTCAAAAAGAGATTCTGGATAAACATCCAAATCATGGAGCATTCAATATTGAAGTCTCAAGTTTCAATCGTCTTGCTTATGAGATTTTAGACGAGCAGGGCTTTGGCGAAGCCAAAATGATGGATGAGCTAACTAAATCTATTTTAGTTAGAAAGGCTTTGATTGATTGTGCAAAAGATTTAAAGGTTTATGGTGGAAAAATTAATATGCCAGGCTTTACTGAGAAGGTAAAGTCTATTCTTGATGAGCTCGGACAGTATGATATTGACGATCAAGGCTTGAAGGATATCATTGCCCTTTGTGATGAGAAGAGTACACTTAAGAAGAAGTTAGAAGATGTTGAGATTATTAGACAGGCATTTAACGAGTATGTTGATAATCTCAATCTAACAAGTGAAGAGTTATTGAAGGCATTTATTGATGCAATCGATAATTCAGAAACTATAAAGAATACATATATCTATTTAGATGGATTTACTGGATTCACACCAATTCAGGAAAAGGTTATCTTGAAACTTGCAGAGTGTTCAAAGGATGTCACAGTAACTGTCACCATGAAAGTGAAAGATGTTGATGACATTATTAAACTTACAAAGGATAAAGGGTTAAGACCAGAAGATAGAAAGATGAAGAAGGATGAATTGATTCCTTATGACAATTTATTCTATTTAGGTAAAAATACACTTTATCGTTTGGCGAGTGAGTCCACAAATATGAGTGACCCAGTAAAAATAGATAATGATAATAGAAGATTAAAAAACAATAAAGCCCTATCAACTGTTGCCGAGAATATCTTTGGAGAGGGCGCAGATACATACGAAGAGCCACAGGATTCACTAGAAATCCATGAGGCTGCATCGCTAGAAGAGGAAGTGCTTTCTGTAGTTAAAACTATCAGTTCTATGGTTCGTACTGAAGAGTACAGATACAGCGATTTTGCTGTAATAACGGGCGATATGGAGAATTATTACAAATACATCGCCAAACTCTTTAAAAAGTACGAAATCCCCGTTTTTATCGATTATAAGCGTAGTACTGCGGTCAATTTGTTCGCAGATTTGGTTATTGCGCTTATAAGACTTGTGGAATACAACTTCTCATACACAACACTGTTCCACGTTCTAAGATCAGGTATATGTGATATTAAACAAGAGGATATTGATTATATTGAAAACTATGTTTTGACATTCAGAAGAACAACTTTCAAGAGTTTCTCTCAAGAGTGGAAGAGAAAGATGGATGAAGTTGATTTGGATATAGTCAATCGAATTCGTGCACAGATATACGACTACTTTAAAGACTTTATGTCTGCCATGACAAAAAAAGACGTTACAGTAAGTGATTACTGTAAAGCTATCTATGCATTCTTAGAAAAAGCAAATGTAAGTGAAAAGATAGATGCGTATGTTAACAAGTTTAAGGAAGAAAAAGAGTATGCTCTAGAAGAAGAGTATAGTCAGATTTACAGTGAGATAATTAGATTGCTTGAGGGATTAGAAAATACTTTGAGCAATGAGAAGATTAATCTAGAAGACTTTGAGGCATTAACACTCAGCGCAATCGAAGAGCTTAAGATTGGAATTATACCACCAGGAATAGATGATGTGATGGTCGGTGACATCGAGAGAACACGTCTTAAGGATGTTAAGAAAGTTATCTTCTTGATTGGCGCAAATGACGGAATCATTCCAAAGGTTTCAGCACCAGCCACAATCATCAACGATGTCGATAGAGAAACTCTAAAGGATGCGGGTGTAGAACTTGCACCAACTACTAAGGACAATGTCTTCAAGCAGATGTTCT
>CAMZGB010000085.1 GCA_947306285.1 uncultured Lachnospira sp. | reverse complement strand
GAATCAATATCCTTCCAAACACATCGGCATCATTCTACTTGGCGAAAGACAAAGCGTATATGAAGGACTTCGTGAGAATTGCTAGAAGAAATGAGGATAACTACAGCGGTCTTGATAAGGATGTGAACCGCTGGAATGAGCTTTACACAGCATATATTGCAATGTATGATCCAGACGCAGCAGCACAGTACTTTAATGAGGACTGCGATCCAGAAGCGGGAGATTCAAAGGCTCATGCTTGGTATCAAATCGCATACATGAAGGATAAAGGAACACCTGACCTTAGTGTGACTGGTGACATGCCACTTAGCGCATCATTCGAGAAGAACGGCCAGCAGACTTATGCGGTATACAACCCAACTGATTCAGACAAGACTGTGACATTTAGCGATGGCACATCATTTACAGCGGTAGCTGGACAGCTAACAGAACACTTTGCTGAAAAGCCTACAATTACAGATCTACCAACTACTACACCTGATCCATCAGCGCCAACTACCACAGTTAAACCTACATCTGGACCAGAAGAAGGATATATCAGATTATCTGACGATTTATACTATAAGAAAATACAGTACGAAGTAGTTGGAATGAATAACCCAGAATTATTGGATGCAGGAGCAACATTGCAGTTCGCATTTGCACCTACTAGCAATGTGAAGGTATATGTGGATGATGTTGAAACCTCTAGCGGTTTTGTGACTCTAGTAGCAAACAACATTGTTAAAACAAATCCTAAGAATTTACCAGATGATTCTTATACTAATGTAAAGATAGTAGCAGACAGTGGAACATCTGAAGTGATTCTTAAGAAGGGCAATCCAACGCCACCTACAGAAGAACCAACAGAAGAACCTACTACAAAAGCTCCAACTACAGCGGCCCCAACCACAGTTGAACCAACTACGGCAGAACCAACTACAGTAAAACCTACAGAGGAAACTACTGCAAAGCCAACCCAGGCGCCTACAGAGACAATAGAGCCAACAACAGAAGCGCCTACAGAAACACAACCTACAACTGTAGTTCCGGTAAAACCAGATGCTCCAGCAGGATTTACATGGGCAGGAAACGAACAGATACCATATTACTTTGTATGGTCACCCGATTCCAGAGGAGACTCATTCAATTTCTATGTAGGAGATGATTATGTAGGTTCGGTGGCTGGCAATGAATATTCTTATAATGCAGAAGAATATTTTGAAGATAAGCCGGATGCAACATATACCGTAAGTATTACGGCAGTTAAGGATGGAATGGAATCCGATAAGACATCTATAGATTTTACAAAGAAAACTCCAGAAACACAGACTGAAAGTCAAACAATAGAGCCTTCCACTAAAACGACAACCACAGTTGAAACAACTTCTTTGCCAGCACCTATTCCTGTAGTTAGAATACCTGACAAAGCAAAAGTAAAAACGGCAATTAAGAAGAAGTCTGCTAAGAAGATTAAGGTTAAACTAAAGAAGATTAAAGGCGCAGCAGGCTATCAAGTAAAAGTTTACAAATCTAAGAAGAAGGCTAAGAAGAATAAGAAAGCCATATATAAGAAGTATGTAAAGAAAGTTAAGTTTACACTCAAATCCAAGAAGTTTAAGAAAAAGAAGAAACTATACATAAGAGCTAGAGGATTTGTTTACGACGGATCAGCAAGAGTATTTGGTAAGTGGTCCAAAGTAAAGAAAGTGAAAATAAAAAAATAGGGAGAGCAAATGAAAAGTATTAAAAAAACAGTTTGTTTTGTGCTTTGTATAACTCTAATATTCAACGCGTCATCTGTACTTAAAACAAATGGTGATGAAGGGAAAAATGAAGTGAAAAAAGTATTGTTTATTGGAAATTCTATGACATTCTATAACAATCTATGGAATGTAGTTCAAGGACTGGCTAAAAGAAATGGACATGAGATAGAAGTGGAATCTGCCACTAATCCAGGAAAAACTATTCTATACAATGCCACAGCCGATAACTGCGTGTCAGCTATGAAAAAAGGTGGATATGATGTGGTGGTACTCCAAGATATTGTGGGGTCATTTAACGCAGAAAAACTCCAGCAAGGTGCAGAAAAAATAATTCCTATCATTAGACAGGATAGTCCAAATGCGAGAATTGTCTTTTATGAACCATGGCCAGTAAAGCATATGCTAGAAAAACCGGATAGCTATCTCCCATACTTTACAGACAACTACATTAAGACTGCAAAGAGTGTTGGTGCGGATTTGGCTCCAGCTGGCGAGGGCTTCTATGACTTATATGTAAATTATAAAAAAGATTACTACTGCAAAGATGGAAAGCATCCAACACCACTAGCAACTTTCCTGGCGGCATCTACCATCTATTTTGCGATTTTCAAAGATGAAGATGTTAAGAAGTTTGAGGAATCAGAACATGCGGATCTTGATTCGCTAATCATCAACAATATTGAACATACGAATGAAGGTGTACAGGATTCATATAGCCTAGATGATTTGAATTTGATTTATTCTATTGGCCACAAGTACGCGAGAGCAGTGGAAGATGCCACCTCCGGCAAAGGAAAATACACTTCTCTAGGATATGAACCACCTAAGGTATACAAAGTGCCAAAGGTTAAGATTAAAAAAGCAGTTAAGAAGAAAAAGACTTTGAAGATTACTTTGAAGAAGACGAAGGGGATTACAGGATATCAAGTATTTGTTTCAAAGAAAAAGAATTGCAAGAAGAAACTCTATAAGAAAACTATTAGAGCGAAGAAAGCAATTAAAAAAGGAATCTTAACTCTTAGGTCTAAGAAGTTTAAGGCGAAGAAATTGTACGTAAAGGTAAGAGCATTTATCGAGGATGATATGTTTGAAAACCACTACGGTAAATGGTCTAAGGTTAAAAAAGTAAAGGCATAAATATAACATAAAGTATATGTTGTAAAAATTAAATATCAAGTGTATAATAAGAATTCCGGAACCATCATATATGGTATGCGGTTGGCCCTAATCTAGAAGGCGTGAGTCTTTGATGAGAGGGGAGGTGATATTATGAGCATATACGAGTGCATGAATATTTTTCTGCATTTCTTGTCCATATTGATCCTTGTCTTATTAGACACAAAAAAATAACCGCGGCTCCGCGGTTATTTTTTATTAAATAACACAAAGGGCCAACCGTATATCGGTGGTTCCTTTAATTTAATTATAACTATTATTATTAATATGTCAATAATGCGAGACGGGTTGCGGTTTTTGCATAAAAAGAGCGCGAGACGGGGCGCGGGTGTCCAGTGGACACCTCTGCGAAGCAGAAGCGCCGACCGAGCCGGCAGGCGAGAAATCGAACTTGTTCGAGCCTCTCAGGCTCGAACAATATAAAAAAGAACATCTCTTTGAGATGCTCTTTTTTATATTATAAGAGCGCGAGACGGGGATCGAACCCGCGACCCCCTCCTTGGCAAGGAGGTGCTCCACCACTGAGCCACTCGCGCTTAGATGCGTTTTACACGCAAGAAATATAATACACTAACCAAGTACTTTTGTCAACAAAATAGAAGGCTAAAAACAGCCTTGCTATTTCTTCAAAACTAGTACCAATCCACCCAAGCAAAGTGCAACTCCTATCAACTGAGTGAATGATATTTTCTCATGATATAGAAGAAATCCAACAAATAAAAGTGAAATAGCAAGTATGATATTTGCCACGATTGATGTCATGTTTACTTGCCATCCATTTCTAAATGCAAATATATATCCACATTCCAACGCAATAACAACTATACCTAAAACATATGAAGTCCAGTTTAGTTTGCCGAAGGCCACGCTTACAGCTTCACCCTTTCTAGTGAAGAAGAATATTAGAAACGTTGCTATCATGGCAACACCATATGTAACTGATAGTGATAGAAAAGCATTTGCGCTTTGTGGTGTTTCCTTTGTCGTAATGTTATATACAATGTTTGCAACTACAATCATTCCAATTGGCCAAATATAATTAAACATAATAACTCCTTTGACGGGGGGCGATAATAAAAAACAGCCAGACCAAATAGCCTGACTGTTGGTAGGTGCTCACCCGTTTATTTGCTCATATAATAGCAAAAATTTTTGGCGAGGTCAAACCTTTATTAACAACAAAAAATTTGATAGTATATATAAGGATTGAAAAGGAGAGCAGTATGTTTTTGGCAGATTCAGTATTTGAACTAGATATACTTGATAAAATTGAAGATCTTTTTGAGCATGATGTAATGGACACTATAATGAAAGGAATTACTCACTTAGGTGATGCTGGAATTATATGGATTATTATTACACTTTGTTTGCTTATTTCGAAGCAGTATAGAAAGTTAGGAATTTTAATGGCTATTGGTCTTATTCTAGGACTAATAATTGGTAATGGAATAGTGAAAAATCTTGTTTCGCGACAAAGACCGTTTGAATTAGCAGATAGTATTAACAGAAACT
>CAMZGB010000084.1 GCA_947306285.1 uncultured Lachnospira sp. | reverse complement strand
ATGGAACTACCTTATACTTTTTTGAACCGGCATTCTTTTTAGAAATAATAACCTTATTCTTTTTGGCTGTAACTGTTTTAACCTTTTTCTTGCCCATGTAGATGTAGTAACCTGTTGCTCCATTCAGTTTTTGCCATCTTACGTTAGCTTTTTTCTTATTCAACTTTGTTGCGTAAGCAATAATATTAGGAACTTTGGTTCCTTGAAGAGCAAATGATTGTGTTGGTCCAGCTATCTCCTTGCCAAGAATATACATAAACAATGCTGCTTTAAATTTATCATTCTTTCCATATGAAACAGCAACACCAGCAAATTCAACTTGAGAGCCAGTTACTTTCTTTGTGGCATATAGCTTGCCATTCTTAAATAGTTTAATTCTTGTATCAGTAACATTGTAGACCTTAGGATCATTATCTAGTTTATATGTACCTTGACCATAAATGTTAAAATGAATATCTCTCTTAAACACACCATTAGATGCTGTTGTGCTTTTAAAAGTTGGACCACTCAAAACATTGATGGTGGTTCCTTTAACCATACCAGTCATGACCGGCGAAATAGTAATCATCATAACTAGCGCCAAACTGATTGAAATAATCCTTTTAATCATTTTTACCTCCATTTGGTAACATATTTTTATTAAAAATAGTTTTAAAGAATAGTGTCACACCGCATGATAGAATGAATATTCCCAAATCTACTCCTATCACTACAAATCCCCACCATTGTTTTGAGAATTCATATGGATTAAAGCCTAGCCAATGGAAAATCATCTTCACCAAAATGATATGGAAAAGATATATTCCAAATGTAGCCTTATCAATACTCTTTATAAAACTGCCAGGATTAAGTTTTATATTCTTTAACAAACCAAATAAACCTGCTGCTTGTAATACAACTAAAACATTCTCATATCCCATTGAAATGTCTTCGTCGAATTTTCCCAGATTCATAAACTGTGTAAATGAGATCAAAACAATAGCTATTGTCGAGAATACAAATAGCACAATGTATATCCATTTTGGTACTTCTTTACTATGAATAAAGTATCCCAAAAATAGATAGCAAGGATAAATGATTGCTGTCGGAATATAGAATCCCAATCCTTTTCCACCAATTTTGATAAGCGGAATAATAGATATAAAAACAATAAAAATAAGTATCAAAAAACCAATCTGATTCAAAGTGGCATTCTTAGTAATCATCTTGTAGAAAGGAATCATCAAGTATAATCCAATCATCAAGTATAAATACCAAGTAGGTGCCCAACTCTGACCAGTTAAGAGTTTTGATACCCACGTTTTTATCATTACAATAAAATCAAACTCTGTTGATTCGTAAATTGTATCTAAAAGTTGGTATATAAATGTAAATGCGACTAGCGCGATAGCTACTCTAGAAATATATTTTATTAGTCGCTTTCTTCCGAGTTCTTTTTTAGGGTCCAGTAGTAATGCTCCAGTAACCATCAAGAACATTGGAACTGCCCACATAAGTAGATTCTGGAAAATATCTAGCCACATGTAATTGTTAGACGAAAGATTAAAATAAATCTTGTTTGAAAACAATGTATGTAAAACTACTATTCCAAAACATGCTAGTATTCTTATGTAATAAAATGATTTAATAGAAGTTCTTTGCATCGTTTCCTACACACCCGCCTGAATTATTTACAACTCTATTGTTGTTTTGATTTGTATTTGAATATGTGTTTTGATTAGCTGGAGCCGTTTGTTGCTGCTGTTGCTTTGCCTTCTCTGCCTTTTTCTTTGCCTCAGCTTTCTTCTTTGCTTCTGCCTTTTTCTTTGCTTCTGCTTTTTTCTTTGCCTCAGCCTTTTCTATAGCAGTCAATTCTTTATCTGTCTTTAGGCTCTCAACTGAAACGCAATACTCTTTGAGATTTGATTCCAGTTTTTTCTTGTCATCTGACTTAAGCATTTTCGCTTTGGCATCCTTCTTAAAGGCTTCTATTTTTTTCTGTTCATTTTCTCTATATAATTTCTCGTCGTATTTTGTTTCGACCTTCTTAATATAAGTATTTCTTTGCTTTTTCAAAGTGTATGCATTATAAGCGTTCATGCTCAAAGCAACTACAGCTATAATACAAATAAATCCAATAATTAAAGCTATTACTTTACCTTTCATTTTATCCTCCAGTCTATCCTATGTGGTGGCCACTATGGTATCTCCATGTTCCAGGTTTTCCATAATATATTCTGTATCCCCATCGTCCAGTTTCATGTTGGAAATCTGGATCGTAAACGTTCTTCGAATGCTTATGCTTAATAGTTACCCAAGAGTGTGGTGCACTTCCCACATATCCAGCAACCTGATGAGCATTGTATCCTAGAAGTTTTGCTTGAATAAAGAATGTTGCCGCCATAACATAGCAGTTTCCATGTCCGTATTTGAATCCTCTCAAAGCATACTTTTCACAGCTTGATGTTCTAAACAATTGGCCATAATATGCCAATCTATATGAATAGTTAAATGCCTTTCGAAGTTTCCAGCCATGCTTATTTAACTTTTTAATTCCATAAGCATATGCCTCATGCAAAATACCACTTTTTGGTATTTTTAAATATCCTATCTTTTTGCCTTTTACTTGTCTGCCCGTCTTCTTCGAAAAATAAATTGCATACAGTTTTTTAGTCTTTTTATTTTTAAATGCTTGGAAGCCCGTTGCTAGTAAGCCTTTTCCTTTGCAGTAGTATTTTCTTCCCTTGTATGTAAACATACCTTTTTTATGTAGAGTTCCTGTTGTTTTATAGAAGAAATAGCATTTCTTGCCTATCTTCTTATGACCAGTCGCAATCTTTCCTTTTCCAAGTCCATACCTTGTTTTTTTATCAAAACATTTCACGAAACCTTTTTTGATTCCATGTCCTTTACTGTTAAAGAAATATAGGTCATTTTTTATCTTAACTAGACCCTTTTGCATTATTCCATCAACTGAAAAATAGTAATAATAACTATCTATTTGAACTAGTCCTGTTTGCATAACTCCAGTCGTGTCAAAATAGTATGTTTTTTCCGCTAACTCTAGCCAACCAATGACGTTTTCTCCATTTTTACGGTAGTACGTTTTTCCACCAATCGTATAAAAACCATCAGCTTGAACCGGTGTAGTAGTTTCCACCTCCGAAGTCTCTGGTGGAACTTCCTCTGCTTTAGCTTCAACATAAAAAAAGCCTAACGCAAATATTGCTATTAGCGTCAATAATAATACATTTAGTGTTTGTTTCATTTTTGTCTCCTATTTCGTTCAAAAATATTCCAAGAGTATTATATATAAAAAAGCGTGACTTGTAAAACAATAATGCATATTACATAACAATTGGCGGGGACTTCTCCCCGCCAAAATAATAATCGTATTATTACTCTATTTAATCTTTACTTTTTTAGGTTTCGACCAAGGTCCAAAATATGTGATTCCCTTAACTAATTTGTATGCCCTTGCTTTTACATAAAGCTTTTTCTTATTCTTAAACTTTTTAGATTTAAGGGTTACTTTAAGCTTGTTGGTTGTCTTCTTTTTGAGCACCTTGCTCGCTTTCTTATTCTTTGAAACAACTATATAATATCCAGTTGCACCACTCACTCCTTTAAGTCTTACTTTTATTTTTCTTGCGCTTCTCTTCTTTTTAATCTTTTTGACTGTAACTTTTCCTACAATCACTTTGCCAGAAGGCTTGCTTGTAGTAATCTTCGATGTACTCTGTTTAGTAGTTGTTGCATTTGTTGTTTCAACTACTGGTGCTGCTGTTTCTGGTGCTGCTGTTTCTGGAGCTATTGTTGTCTCAACACTTGGTTTTTCAGATGCTGGATAAACGACCTCGCCTTTCGAGTTCTTCACAGTTGGCTCGAAGAATTCAACCGAGCAACTTGTGTCAACCCATCCTAATCCAGCAACTATTACTGGAACTCCGTCCCTTACTTCTACTTTACCTCTTATGTTCTGTTTTTCTCCTGTTAAACGGAACTGTTCGTTGTTGCTGTCATCTGTATCGCCATCAGAACATATAATTGTTCCATTTTTATTTGCAGCCATTATTGGCCAAGTAAAGTCGAATACTTCGCCGTTGTTTAAAGCATCAGCTAACTCAGGTAACTCCAACACTACTCTTGTTCCCCAAGCACTATTGTATGGAGAACTTGTCTGTCGAACAATTATGTGTGAAGGATCACTTTCATCAACTCCTGCCGATGCGTGGCAATCAACACCATCACTTGCATTAGCATACACCTTGTAATTTCCAAATGGTGTCAATGTATTTTCTCCAACATCAGTGTCCGCTGCAAATTCATTTTTGGCTGTGGTTGCATCTGATGCTGTAGATGGAGTTAGTGTTGTATTCTGATTTGCCGTGGTAGTTGGTTTAACAATAATAGTTCCTCTAGTAGTTGTTGGTTTAACTATAATCGATGTTGGCTTCACTGTTGTGGTTGGTTTTACTATTATAGATGTTGGTTTTATTGTTGTTGGTTTTACTGTTGTAGTTGG
>CAMZGB010000083.1 GCA_947306285.1 uncultured Lachnospira sp. | reverse complement strand
ACAATTAAGGCTGTTATGGCAGCTACATTAGGAGCAGAATTCGATGATTAAAAAGATTTTAGCAAGTTTAATAATAGCGATGTTGGCTTTTACTAGTGTAAACATTCAGAACGTAAGTGCAGATACTTATGTTCAGAGTGGTTACGCATGCAAGAGTGGAAATAATGTTTTCTTTGCATTTCCAGCTACTAAGACTAAGAACGCCACACCTATTTATAAATTTAATATAAATACAGCTAAGAGAACTAAAATTTATCCAAAGAGGAAATCTGAACTTAAAGAATTCAAAAATATAAATGCATTAGGCAAGTATGTTTATTGTTCAGCTAGACGTGGTAATAGCTTAACTTGCAGTTATGTGTATAGGATTAATACTAAAAACGGAAAAATAAAGAAATTGGCTAAAGGCGTAAAACCTACGCTTTTAGGGAATAGAATAGTATTTGAGAGTATAAAGCAGCAAAAGGTTAATGATAACCTTTCAGTAGCTTATTCCCCTTCAGGCAAGGATTACACTATTCCTAAAGATGGCGGAAAGAAAAAACCGGCCAATCATACAGAAATAAAAGTAGAAACAGGTTGTCCTAATAAGAATATTGCATATGGCCAGTATAGTTTCTATATTACAAAAGATAGAAAAAAGATTTATAGAAAGAATGGATCAAAGAAACTATTAGTATGTAAGGCAAAGAAGATTACTTCATTCAGAGTGCTTGATGGATATTTAGTTGTTAAGACTACAAAGAATGGAAAGAATTATGCTTATTGCGTAAAAAATAATGGATCAATTAGTATGAGGATGTTATCCTGGTAATATTAAAAAAATAATGGCTCCAGTTTTTGAAACTGGAGTCTTTTTTTATGTAAAAAATGAAAATGGCAATTCTTCGGAAAGCCCCAAAATATCGTGTTTTCGCTTGACAAAAACCCCTAAATATAGTATATTCTTCACAGATACGATATAGTATCGGAATAAAAATTTTAGGAGGAATTGATATGAATAAGAGTCAATTTGTTGAAGCAATTGCTAAAGAGACAGGTTTATCAAAAACTGATGCAGCTAAGGCTGTTAACGCATATGCTGACGTAGTTAAGAAAGCATTAAAGAAGAACGATAAGGTTCAATTAGTTGGATTTGGTACATTTAGTGTATCAAAGAGAGCTGCTCGTGATGGTATCAACCCAGCAACAGGACAGAAGATTAGAATTAAGGCAGCTAAAGTGCCTAAGTTCAAAGCTGGCGCAGCTTTAAAAGACGCTCTTAACTAATTAATAGTTTAGAAATTTTTGGACTGCTACATCAGTAGCAGTCCTTTTTATTTAAAGGATTGAGGCTACAGAGCCCATATATAAAGGATTATAAGAGATGAGAATTGACAAATATTTAAAAGTATCAAGAATTATTAAGCGTAGAACAGTGGCTTCTGATGCGTGTTCGGCGGGCAGAGTCTTGGTTAATGATCGAAAAGTTAAGCCGTCTTATGACGTTAAAATAGGAGATATTATTAAAATTCAGTTTGGTCAGAAAACAGTGGCAGTGGAGGTTGTAAGCCTCGATGAACATGTGAAAAAAGAAGCTGCTATGGAGATGTATAAAGAAGTTGAAAATGACTAAAAAAACAAGTAAACTACTATTAGTAACAAAGGAAAGAAGATAGTAAAAATGGCGAGAACTACGCAGAGAAGATATGAAAATGCAGATAGACCAAATAGAGCAAATGCGGTCAAGAATTTAAGTGCAAAGCAAAAGAGAAAAGCATTTAGCAAGAGAACTATTATAGCGATTGCTATAGTTATATCTGTATTTCTCATTATTATGGGAATTCAGATTGTCCAAAAGTTTAGTACCTTGAATAAGTTAAAAATTCAAGAGGCACAGCTTAAGGATGATTATAAAAAAGAACTTCAGTTATCAAAAGAGTTGAAAGAAAAGAAGAAGTTTGTACAGACGGATGAATATGTTGAAGATATGGCTAGAAAATTGGGTCTTTTGTATCCAGACGAAGTTATTCTTCAGCCGGAGAAATAGATTATTTGTGACTAATATGTCGAACAAGGCAGTAACATGAAAAGTAAAGTACTAGATTTTATTAGGAAAAAGAGATTATTGAAAAAAGGTGACAGCGTCGTTCTGGGTGTATCAGGTGGCGCTGATTCTATTTGTATGCTTAAAATTTTGAGCGATGCTCAAAAGAGGCGTGATATTTCTATATATGTGCTTCATATTAATCATCAGATTAGAGGCGCAGAGGCGGATGAGGATGCAAAATTTGTAAAAAAGGCTTGTACAAAGTTTAAAGTGCCACACAGAGTGGTAAGTGTTGATGTGCCAAGCATTGCCAAAGAACAAGGATTGTCTTTGGAGGAAGCGGGCAGAATGGTCCGTTACGAAGAGTTTAGTAAGTACGCCTATGAAGTGGGTGCAAATAAGATTGCTGTTGCACATAATAGTAATGATAATGCGGAGACTGTGCTTATGAACTTGGCAAGAGGCACAGGAATAAAAGGCTTGGGTGGAATTGCTCCAAAAAGAAAGATGGAAGATTCAAAAGGAAATACAATAGAGGTTATCCGACCAATCCTTTGTTTAACTAGAAAAGAAATTGAAGAGTATCTTAATGAAAACGATATTAAATATAGAGAAGATTCAACAAATGAATCTACAGATTACACTAGAAATAAAATCAGACTAGAGGTTATGCCACTTCTTGAAAACATAAATGATAATGCTATGCAGAACATTACCAATGCTTCAGAGGAATTGGCAGATACTTCAAAGTATATAGATAAAGATGTGGAAGATGCTTATGAGGAGTACGTTTCAGAAGAAGACGGAAAGTTGTTCTTGAGCGACAAGGCGTTTTCACTTGATCCAGTCGTTTTTTCGGGTGTTATCAGAAAGATGATCGAGAATACTGCTGGAAAACTAAAGGACATCACTCGAATCCATGTGGGAGATGTAGTTAACCTCAAGGAAAAACAAGTAGGAAAGAAAATAGATCTGCCTTATGCCGTTGTGGCCGAGAGAGAGTATGAGGGAATATCTATATTCTGCGAGGAAAATGAATCTTCGGCGAAGTCAGAAGATAAAGAGATTGTTATTTCCTTCGAAGATGACGATTTTGACAAGGAAAATATAGAAGAACTAGAATACACCAAGTGGCTTGATTATGATAAAATAGATGATGTGGTTGTGAGAACCCGTAAAAAGGGAGATTACATCATTGTTGATGACAAAGGTGGCAGAAAAAAACTCAAGGATTACTTTATTGATGAGAAAATTCCAAGACGTGAGAGGGATGATGTCCTTTTGGTGGCGGATGGAAGTCATATTCTTTGGGTTGTTGGTCATAGAATAAGTGAGGCGGTTAAAGTTACGCCGGAGACTAAAAAGGTTGTGAAACTAGAATATAATAGCTAAGGAGAATCTGATGAACGAGAAAATTACAGTTTTGATTGATGAAGAGACAGTTGATGCCAGAATCAAAGAGATTGCGGCACAGATTAGTAAGGATTATGCAAAAAAGGAAGTTCGTCTTATTTGTATTTTGAAGGGAAGTATTTTCTATACTACTGAGCTTGCAAAGAGACTTACTATTCCTACCACTATGGACTTTATGAGTGTGTCTAGTTATGGTGCGGGAACTGTCAGCTCAGGCGAAATAAATATAAAGAAGGACTTGGACGAGAGTATTGAAGGGCTTGATGTGATTGTGGTTGAGGATATTGTGGATTCTGGTAATACTTTGAGTCAGTTGATCCCTGAACTAAAGAAAAGAAATCCTAGAAGTATTGAAATTACAACATTGCTTGATAAACCTTCGCGTCGCGAGGTGGATGTGGATGTAAAATACATTGGATTTGAAATAGAAGATAAATTTGTGGTGGGTTACGGACTTGACTACGATCAGAGTTACAGAGACTTGCCATTTATAGGAGTAGTAGAGTTAGATGGATAATAGAAAAGGCGGAATGCCAAAAATTACATTTTTAATATTGTTTCTTTTGATTGCGGGTATGGTTTATTACTCGATTTCAGGGATGATGAATTCTTCGCATTATAAATATAATGATTTCCTAAAGGATTTGAAAGAGGGCGATGTGAAGAGCGTGACTATTCATCAGAATAAAGAAATCCCTACGGGTGAAATCGTTATTAAACTTAAGGATAATACTAAAGAAGAAGTTTATGTGACTGATGTTAATAAGGTTATTGATGATTTAAATGACTATAACAAGACATCTGCAAAGGACATTCACCCAACAATCAAAGACGTAGATCGTGATAGTGTTTTCCTAACAACAATTCTTCCTATGGTATTTATGGGAATCATTGTTTTGGTTGTTATCATGATGATGAATGCTGGTGCCGGCGGCGGTGCTGGTAAAATGGCGAACTTTGGAAAGAATAAGGCAAAGAAAGTGGTCGACGTCAAAGGAATGGACTTTTCAAAGGTTGCTGGTTTGCAAGAAGAAAAAGAGGAACTAGAGGAGATTGTAGATTTTCTAAAGAATCCTAAGAAATATATTGAGTTGGGCGCTCGCATTCCTAAGGGAGTGC
>CAMZGB010000082.1 GCA_947306285.1 uncultured Lachnospira sp. | reverse complement strand
TTTGCACTCTGTACATTCTAATGTAATCTTTGTTCTCATAAGATCCACCTTCCTTGATTTAAAGGATTTCCCTTTATTTATCGAGTTTTTCTTTGATTTTTACCGAAAATTTTAGTCTATATTTTCAGCACAAAAAAAAGACTCCTCGTCTCTGCCTAAATAATATAACAGAATAACTAGACTTCGTCAACTACTATTTTCCTATTATTTATGGCTTATTCGCCCTCGTCCAAGACAACTTATGACCCACTTGCAATGCAAAAGCCATAAACAGTTTCCACGCCATTTTTCAGAAGAACTTTTGCGCATGCATCAATAGTGCTTCCCGTAGTAAAAATATCGTCTACTATTAACACTCTCTTATATTTTCGGCCATTTTTATTAACACTAAATGCGTTTTTTAAGTTCTCTTCACGCTGCTGCTTACTAAGTGTTTTCATAGGAATAGTATCTTTATTTCTAATTAATAGTTTATTATCAACTTTTATACCAGTTTGCCTAGACAATGCCTTGGCATATTCCTCTGCCTGGTTGTAGCCACGCTTCTTTTGTTTCTTCTTATACATAGGGACTGGCACAATCACATCCACTTTCCAATGTTTTAAAATCTTTCCATATCTTTTATAAGAATTCACTGCAAAGAATTCGCTGTAGCATCTCATATTTCCATACTTAAATCTATAGATGCATTCCTTAATGCCACCCTTGTATTCAAATGTGGATAGGTTTCTTTTGAAATAATGCTTTGTATTTTTGCAATTGTCACAAATATATATTCCTTCATCATCTACAGTCCTTCCACAAATTGCACAGATTGGACTCTTTACATATTTAAAACTCTCTTTACAATCTTCGCACAATCCCACTTCCTTAACTACTTTTCCACAATTTGGGCAAGCCTCTGGAAATAGTGCTCTAATTATTTTTCTAATCATCTCTTCCCCCTATTTAATTATCAAAAAAATAAATGGTACCTATGAAGTACCATTTATTACTCTAGTTTGTTAGTTGCCATTTAAGTCCCGAATATCTTTTATGTTGGTCTATGTTTTGTATCATTCCGTCGAAGATTTCTTTTCTTCCAACAATACAAACACATTTCACCGCCCTAGTGATTCCTGTGTACAAAAGATTTCGAGTCATCAATCTATTATTGCCAACCACAAGCGGCATTATTACCGCCGGATATTCCGAACCCTGAGACTTATGAACCGTGATAGCATATGCTAGTTCCAGTTGTTCTGCCTCTGTTTGGTCGTAAACTGAGTATTTGTCATCATCAAATCGTACTTCTATAAAATTAGTTGTAGTATTAATTGAAGTAATTATTCCAATGTCCCCATTGAAGATTCCATTTCCTGATTCTACTGTCATTCCATTTTCAGCTTTAATAAGCCATTTCTGATCGTAATTGTTTTTTATTTGCATTACTTTGTCGCCTTCGCGGAAGACAACTCCATTTACCACTTGCTCTTTTTTGTCGGGAGACTTTGGGTTTATATATTTTTGGAGATCTTCGTTCAAACGCTCCACTCCAATATTTCCCTTTCGCATCGGGGTTAAAACTTGAATGTCTAGCATGTCGCTTCCAACAAACTCTGGAAGCTTTTGAGTTATAAGCCCAATAGTTGCATTCTTCGCCGAAGCCACATCATTTCTTTCTATATAAAGAAAGTCCTCTTCACTGTTATCAAGTTCCACGTGTTCACCATTGTTGATTTTGTGAGCATTTGTAACAATTCCACTCTTGCCCTCTTGGCGATAAACGTTTGTTAGGAATGTTACCTCGAACTTTTCCGATGCAATAATATCTTTCAAAACATTTCCAGGTCCAACACTTGGAAGCTGATTCACATCACCAACCATTACAAGTTTAGTTCCAGGGAGCATTGCACGAAGAAGTGCACATATAAGAAATGTATCAACCATCGACATCTCATCCAAAATGATTACATCCGTCTCTAGTGGGTTCTGCTCATTGTGGCCGAACGTTGCCTGGAACTCAGTCTCGGTCTCGTCTCCCACTACCTCAAGCATTCGATGAATTGTCATTGCGTCGTGGCCAGTGGCTTCAGTCATTCGCTTGGCAGCTCTACCAGTAGGCGCCGCCAAAGACACCTCAAGCCCATCGCTTTCAAACATTTTTATAATTGCATTTATAGTCGTAGTTTTTCCCGTACCAGGTCCACCAGTGATAACTGACACGCCATGGTTTTGTGTTGCGATAATTGCGTTTCTTTGAAGGTCGTCCAAAGTCATATCAGTTAGTTTTTCAATGGTGTCTAGCTTAACACCCATCATATAATCATCTTCTGGTGTATCAATATTTAAATCTTCCAATTTGTTTGCAATAGTTCTCTCGGCATTATAGAAAGGCATAGCAAAAACTGCTTCCTCGCCATCGATTTCTTTTTTAACCAATCTTTTTTCGAGAAGTAATTCTGTGTAACACTGATCTAATAGTTCCATATTGAAACTACCATCAGGCGACTGAAATTGGTCGCGAAGTCCAAGCATATTCACTGTGGCCTCAACCATCTTTTCCTTTGGAAGGTATGTGTGCCCCTCGGTGTTTGCAGCCTCCTGCAAAGCATAAACCATTCCACTCTTTATACGAATGGCCGCATGCACTTCCACGCCCGCGCGTCTTGCAATCTCGTCGGCACGCTTAAAGCCTATGCCCACCACGTCATCAGCTAATCTATATGGATTTGTCTTTATCACATCATAAACATTTGAACCGTATGCATTGTAAATCTTTGTGCTAAGTGCTGGGGAGATTCCATAATCCTGAAGGAATATCATAACGTCTCGCATCTCGCGCATTGACTCTATCTGGTTACACACTTCCATAGCCTTACGGATAGTGATTCCCTTTACTTCTGCCAGCATTTCAGGTTCTTCGTCGATAATCCTAAAAGTATCGTCGCCAAAACGATTAACAATTCGCTCCGCCAACGCCGGGCCAATTCCTTTTATGGCACCAGAACCCAGGTATTTTTTCATAGACTGTTCGTCGGAGGCTGGCACAATCTTATAAGAGGACATTCTAATCTGTTCTCCATAAATATCATGGAAAACTTCTTCGCCTTCTATTTCTAGATACTCGCCCTCTCCCACGAAACCAAACACACCTGTGCAAGTGTATTCGTTTGTGTCTTCGGAAAGCACTAGAACCGTATAACCATTGTCCTCATTTCTGAACAATATATTTTCTACAAAACCCGTTACTGTTGTCATATGTTTCCTTCTGTCTAAATGTTACTAAAACTAATGTACGTTTTTTATCCCCAGGTCAAATATGTGACTTTTTACAAAAGTAAAGCTGTCCTCAATGTGGGACAGCTTTTGTTTTTAATTTGTACCTTTATCTCTTGCAGCTTCATCTAGGAAATCTAGATACTGGCCAGTACCTATGGCCACCGCTGTCATTGGATCTTCTGCAGTCATTGTGTTGATGCCCGTCTTTGATTCAATCAATTCATCAATACCGTGTAACAAGCATCCACCACCTGTTAGAACAATTCCACGCTCAGCAATATCTGCCGCCAACTCCGGTGGAGTTTCTGTAAGTACTTTGTGAATCTCTTCAACCATACTATCTGAAACATCTCTAAGAGCTTCTTCTGTCTCAGCCGATGTAACCTCAAGTACTTTTGGAAGTCCAGTCACAAGGTTACGACCACTCACTTCCATTGTTGTCTTTTCTGCTTCGTTAAAGCAAGATCCAATTCCTACTTTAATCTCCTCAGCAGTTCTATCACCAATCAAAAGATTGTGTTTCTTTCTCATGTATTTGACGATGGCTTCGTCGAAGTCTTCACCAGCAAGTTTAAGCGAAGAACTAACTACGATTCCACCAAGTGAAATAACAGCCAAATCTGTAGTTCCACCACCGATATCAACAATCATATTTCCAAAAGGTAGGTTTACATCGATACCTGCTCCGATAGCAGCCGCCAAAGGTGCCTTCACAATGAAAACCTCTCTAGCACCAGCTTGGAAAGTGGCATCCATAACAGCCTTCGTCTCCACCTCTGTAGCTCCACTTGGGATACTAACGCAAACTCTCGGCTTTCTAAAAGAGCGTTTACCCACAGCCTTCTGGATGAAGTAACGAATCATCTGCTCTGTGATTGAGTAGTCCGAAATAACTCCCTGCTTAATAGGATGTACTGACACAATATTTCCAGGAGTTCTGCCTATCATAAGTCTAGCCTCTTCTCCTACTGCCACAATTTTGTCAGTATCGCGATCCATTGCAACAACGCAAGGCTCTTTCAAAACTACGCCTTTACCTTTAATATAAACTAATGTGCTTGAAGTACCTAAATCGATACCAATATCTGTCTCAAACAATTTTCATTCCTCCCATGCGGCTTCGGCAAAGACGCCGCACACTTTTAATTACACTGCTAACATTATAACTGTTTTCTTTATAAAATAAAAGACTATATTTGGTGTGTTTTTCATTTTTTTGAGCAAAAAATGTACCCAATTATGACTAAAATAATCACACCAAAATTTTTTGACTTTTTTTTAACTTTCATATATAATCTTCAATGTATCATCTTTGATGATACACAAAATTAAATACATCATTTAAATGATGTATTAAGTTTTTCATACTCAACCTAGGGGTGA
>CAMZGB010000081.1 GCA_947306285.1 uncultured Lachnospira sp. | reverse complement strand
GAACGACTTTCAAGGCTCATTTTGCCTTCAACAACGCTATATTCAAAGCCCATTTCTTCTACCAAACCACTACTCCTTATCCCCTCTGCCAACAACTCAACCGCATCTCTTTTATCCTTCCCGGGTACATTAATATAGTACTTCATTGTAACATTAATGTCTGAATGTCCTAATAGAGTGGATGCAACCTGTATTGGCACATTATACCGACACAAATTGGATCCAAATGTATGACGGTAAGTATGGAATCCTTTATACTCAACTCCAATCCTCTTGTAATAGCGCATCACAGCTCTCTCAGCATTATGTTGGTCAATCAAACATCCAGAGTCCGTAGTGAAAATGAAGTCAGTTATATATCCCTTCTTTCTCATTTCCTTTTGGTGCCACTTTATATGTTCCTTCAACGCTTCAATAACTATGCTGTTAAGTGGAATATGCCTATAAGAACCATCAGTTTTAAGTGTATCCACTCCCATCTCACTGGCAACTTTTTTACCATCGCTAAAGATCGGTCGGCATATAACTTGCCTGCTAACAGTAAGGATTTTGTTATTATCTATATCCGAATACTGCATCCCTAAAAGTTCACTTATTCTGCAACCTGTATGGTAAGCCATGATGAGCAGAAATTTAAACCTAAAACGAGGATCCGCTTTATCAAAATTGTTCATTATAATGCCGATTTCTTCATCGCTCCAAACCATTGGCGCAGGCGGAGTGCTTTGAAGTGACTTATTTTTTGGCGGTATAGTCAAGACTCCCGTTATATCTCGTGAATAACCGGCAAACTCCAAATACTTATAAAACCTTTTCATTACCTTGTTAAGTGTTTTCACAGCTGAAAACGGCGCATCTAGCTCATTATAAAAGGATTGAACCGTAGATGCCGTGATCTTGGATAGCTCCATATGATACAGGTTTGATGGTTTCACATATTTATTCCACTGCCCTACATAAAGCTCCTTTGTTCTGTCTTTCAATCTCGTGTCCGGTAATAAAAAGTCTTTAATCCATTCATCCGCAAGTAATCCAAAATACTGCCCTTCACCATCAATCCCACTTTCAAATTTATCGATTATCTTTCTGATTCTCTCCTCAGCGTCTTTTTTATTCTTTCCGTATACTGTTCTTCGCACCGGAACAAGGACTCCATTTTCATTTCGCCTTTTTCCAACAACCTTGGTCAGCCTATACTTTGGTTTTCCCCTTACAATACAGTTTGTTTTCTCTGCCATTAAATTAATCCCCTAATTCTATTAGTTTCGAAGCCTCTACCACATGGGCGAAGGACTCTAAATCTATCTTCTTAAGATAAGAGGCCACCCCTAGCTGCTTCCCTCGTATTTTCTGATTCTCATAGTTCTCTATATCGGATATAGATTTATACTCAGCTTTACTAATAACGCATGCGACAAAATGTATGATTTTACAGCATAGTTTAATGGTCTCTTCAACGGAAAACTGATCACCAACAATAAAGTTTACCAAACCGCGTATACCTTCCATTAAGTTTAAATAATCCTCGCCATCAATCTTTCCCTGAGAAGCGATACAAAGTGCCGTCTTTATGGTATCAAGGAGTGCATCATTAGGAAGAATATCTAACCCCCTATAATCAATCTCCTGTCTTGAAATAGCATTATAGGTTTTAAGCACGCCTTCAAGATCATCAAATACATCTATAAGTGTTGACACATCATACAATTGTTTTATTACTTCAGTATTCTTGCCAACGCCTAATGGCACACCTGTTGTATGCGGAGCAAACGCAGTTAATTTATCTCCCAAGAGAGAGGCCGTACTCGGAACCGTAACCATAACATATGGTTCATCTGCGAGTAGCAAACTACTATTAATCGGAACCTCAACCGTTTCAGCATAATGATCATCTTCATACAAAACATCCAAAAGTATATAGAACGCCTTCCCTGTAGTGGGAGAATCATAGAAGAACTTGAAATGCTGTTTAATAATATTGTTACGCCCCTTGCGAATCTGCTCCTCAACCTTTATAAAAGGGAAAATCTTTGATGCAGTTTCTAAATAGTCTTTAATATTGGTGCCAATTGGAACAACAATATCTATATCCGTCGATAGTCTCCGAGGAGTATTAAATAGAAGCATTAGACTTGTTCCACCTTTAAACACAAACTTCAATCCGGATTGAACCAGTGCCTCAAGAAGGCCCAATGCAAATATGCTTCGTTCCACGATAAACGGATCCATTTGTAGTCTATTTCGAATTAAAGTCAAATGGTCTTTTGAAAAAGTATCTTTTATAATCACGCTTTATTCCTCCGGCATAAAAGTGCCTAGATTATTATCTTTGATAAAAGAAAGTATTTCTTCTTCTTTGCTACGCCGTCTTGCATAGCGAAGCAACTTTACTATATTGATACGGTATCTGGAAAACATATCTGAAATAGCTTCAGCATAGTCACCCCGGGAAACGATTTCCTTAAGTGTCTTGTTTGCAAATAAATCAACAATTAGTTTTTCCATAGACAACATATACTTTTTAGAATTACAGGTAGGCGCTTCGGTTATTAATCTATCCACAATAACAGTATCATTCTCACCATATCTAAGAAGCTCTTTTGCTGTAGGTCTCAGTAAAGCACTTGTTTCAAAATCCCGCTTAAGGCTATCAAAAACGAAATCACATCCTCCATTTTCAACTTCAAGCATAATATAATTCCTTGCTAATAAATGGTTAGTGAACTCATTAAGCCAAGAGGTTTCCCACACAACAAAATTAAGCCTTGGATAATTGTCGAGCATATACGCAACAAGCTTTTTTGCCTTTTCGCTATATAGCCCAGCATATTCAGGTAAAATATCTCCCCTTCCATCTACTTTTCTATATACATCTCTAGCAACATGAACTATAAGCCCAGACGCTTTCAATCTATCTATAAGTCTACGCAAACTCGAGTCACTAAAGCTTGAATCAGCATTATATGCTGCGGTTAGTATGTCCTCTCTTGCAAATGAAGTATCCGGAAGATAGTTCGTGATTTCATCATATTTACTCAAAATAAATACCTCCTGTCTATATCGGCAATTATATTATATTTTGCCAATATAGTCAATATTATATTGAGTAAAAAAGAACCGTTTACCCCTTTACAAATAAGAACACTTGTACTATAATACACGAACATAAGTTTGTCAATGGTGAGCGAAGATGTTTTTCTTCTACTGATGCATCCGAGTTAAAAAATGCCCTCCTGAACGGTTTCTGGCTTATGGCGCAGGGACAATACATGATATATCCGATCGGTTAAGGAGGAAGTAAATGAGCGAAAACATTAAAGTGCGAACCATAAAGGCAGCTTACGAAGAAATCAAAGCAATGGATCCAGGTACCGCAATAACCGAGTGGGCCATAAGAACGGCCGTAACCGGTGGCTATATCCCCTCCAGGATGGTTGGGAACAAGTATGTGGTAAATCTTAAATCCGTCTTTGATTACTTCGGAATGGGTAATAGCCATGAATGTGCTTGAAGAGAAAGCGACATTCTTTAGATCCCATTATGATTCAATCTTGATGCTTCCAACGGTCGAAGAGCAGAATACTATGTTTAAGGCAGTCTTTGACTATATATTCTATGGTATGATGCCAACCTTAACCGATAAGCCGTACCTGGATGCAATCTTTACCTCATGGAAACCCGTACTGGATAAATCTATTGAGCTTAGGAGAACTGCATCAGATAACGGCAAGAAAGGTGGAGCACCTCTTGGCAACAAGAATGCGTGCAAGGAAAAAACAACCGACCGCTTGAATGAAAACAAGCTGAAAGAGAAGAAGAATAAGAATAAGGATATGAAGAATGAATATGAAGAAGGCTATGAAAACCCGCTTGTCTCTGGAAGAGACGAAGAAGAGTCTGGAAAGCCAAGTATCGACTTTGAGAAAGTCTACGCCGGCAATCGAAACCAATGCTCCTAATTGTCCCTTTTGCGGGAAAGAGCAAAAGCGTAATGAGTATGTGCCTAATATGATTCTATATAGGCACTGCGACTGCGAAGACATGGAAAACTATATTAAGACTGAAAAAGAAATCTCGGAGCTCCAAGAGTTAATTGAATTAACTGATCGAGATATCATCATGTGCTCCGAGAATGCAAGAAGAAGCCTTAATAATTGTCACATTGGAAGTAGATTTACTGACTGCACCTTCGATAATTTTGAAGGTAAAGAGTTTAGAGCAGCCTATGAAGCTGCACTAAGCTATGCAGAAAACTTTCCGAAAAGCGATGGCCAAGGACTCATCCTGACCGGAAGTCCCGGTACAGGAAAGACACATTTAGCTATAGCAATCGCAAATTATTTAGTAGAGGAATTATATGTCCCTGTATACTTCTGTAACTTCGCAGATGAGCTAAACAGAATCCGGACATCCTTTACAAAGGAAGGCAGTGCGTCGGACATTATTATTAAAAAAATGATAGATGCACCGCTACTAATCATCGATGATTTAGGAAAAGAAAAGAGATCTGAATGGAGTGATGAGGTTCTGTATAGAGTTATTAGCAACAGATATTCTGACAGAAAACCTATCGTTATAACGACAAATTACGACATAAAATATCTCTATGATTCTCTAAATCCATCGATCATTTCTCGAATAATTGGGTCATGTACCGCCGTAAATATGGATGGAACTGACTACAGATTGCGAGAGTTTTATGCAAGCTAAATGAGAAAAAGATGCCG
>CAMZGB010000080.1 GCA_947306285.1 uncultured Lachnospira sp. | reverse complement strand
AACCGACAGTATAGTCTGGATGAGAGAGGAGAAAGTAAATGAAGAAATTATTTACGACAAAGAAAATGGCGTTGATGGGCGTCATCACAGCACTAAGCGTGATACTCTATTTTATAGAGATTCCATTACCATTTATTGCACCGGACTTTTATAAGTTCGACTTGAGTGACATTCCAATTATGATTGGTTCGTTCATTCTTGGACCAGTGGCAGGTTTCATTATGGAACTTGTGAAGAACTTGATTCACTTGTTGATTACAAGAACTGGTGGTGTAGGAGAGTTGGCGAACTTCGCAATTGGATGTGCGTTTGTAATTCCAGCTAGCATCATCTACAAATACAAGAAAACTGTACACGGGGCAATCGTTGGTTTAGCAGTAAGTATTTTGTGTATGGCAATAATTGGTGGTTTAATTAACTACTTTGTTATGCTTCCAATGTATGGAGTGAACGATGCAGCTTGCGCAGGAATGGGCAAAGCATTAAATGGATTGATTAAAGATAAATTCACATTTGTTCTTTATTCAGTAGTTCCTTTCAATGCGATTAAGGGATTCATAGACGCGTTTATCACATTGTTGATTTACAAGAAACTTAGTGAATTTATTAAGAAGCACATTTAATCTACCTACAAAAAACTTGATAGTTAAAAAAGGGTTGTATATAATTTTGTATGCAACCCTTATATTTTTAGGAGAACTATGATTTACGAATCTTTATCGGAAAAGGACACATTTGATTTAGGGAAGAAACTAGGCGAGAATGCTAAGCCTGGTCAAATTGTGTGCATTGATGGAGATTTAGGTGTGGGAAAAACTGTCTTTACTAAAGGCTTCGCCGAAGGCCTTGGTGTAAAGGACGATGTGGTAAGCCCAACATTTACAATTATTCAAGAATATACGGATGGAAATATTCCAATGTATCACTTTGATGTGTACAGAATTGGACATCCGGATGAAATGTATGATATTGGATATGAAGAATATTTTTACGGCGATGGCGTTTGCTTGATTGAGTGGTCGAGTAGAATTGAGGAGTTGTTGCCAGAGGAATCTATTCATATTAATATAGAAAAAGATTTGGAAAAAGGATTTGATTATCGAAAGATAACAGTGGAAGAATGAAAATTTTAGCAATCGATTCATCTTCGGTGGCGGGCAGTGTTGCGCTCTACGAAGATGGTGAAATTAAATCTGAATATATAACTCTTGATAAGAGAACGCATTCTGAAACTTTGCTACCTTTGATTGACAAGTTGAAGAATGAGGTTAATCTTGATTTGGACACGCTTGATGCGATAGCAATTACTGGCGGGCCTGGTTCATATACCGGACTTCGTATTGGTGGAGCTACAGCAAAGGGATTAGGATTGGCTCTCGATAAACCAATCGTGAATGTTCCAACTATGGAGGCGTTGGCTTACAATGTGGTTGGTTCAGACGTTCTTGTTTGTCCAATGATGGATGCCAGAAAAGAAAGAGTGTTCACAGGACTCTATAAGTTCGATGGAGAAAAGATTATTACTATTAAAGATCAGTGCGTTTTGACTTTAGATGAGTTAGCAGACGAGATAGATGAAGAAGTTATCTTCTTGGGTGATGGAGCAGATGCTTACCGTGAACTTTTAGATGAGAAGATAAGTGTTATACATTCTTTTGCAGATGAGGATGACAATCATGTGAAAGCATCTTCGTTTGTTTACTTGGCAAAGGCTTACTTCGATGAGGGCAAGACGATGAGTGCCGACGAGTTTGCGCCAGATTATTTGATGTTGTCGCAAGCTGAGCGAGAGTTAAAAGAGAAACAGAAAAATGATTAATATAAGAGAAGCAACTGAAAATGATATAGATGGAATTTTCAATATTGAGAATTCGAGCTTTACGGTTCCTTGGTCGAGAGAGATGATTGAGGAGACTTTTGAGAACAACTATACCAAGGTCTTCGCCGCAGAAGATGAGGAGGCATTGGTTGGTTATGCTTCGGTTGGACTTATGGTTCCGGACGCGGAGTTACTTAGTATTGCGGTTGAACCAAACAGGCGTCGTGAGGGAATTGGTGAAATGTTGTTTGACAGCATTTTGGCTTACCTTGATAAGAAGGACGTGAGTGATTTGTTTTTGGAAGTTCGCGAGTCAAACGAAGCAGCAATTGAGTTATATTTGAAAAAAGGGTTTGAGGTAATCGGCAAAAGAAAGCAGTATTACCAGAAGCCAGTAGAAGATGCAGTTTTGATGCATTATAAAAATGAAAGTGGAGAAATATTATGCTAGATATTTGTTTGCTAGGCACAGGTGGAATGATGCCACTACCAAAAAGGTTTTTGACATCGCTTATGTGTCGTTACAACGGAAGTAATATATTGATTGATTGTGGCGAGGCTACTCAGATTGCAATCAAGGAGAAAGGTTGGACAGTTAAGCCAATCGATGTGATTTGTTTTACGCACTATCATGCGGATCACATCAGCGGTCTACCTGGTCTTTTGCTTGCAATGAAAAACGCCGAGAGGGAAGAGCCTATCACAATGATTGGTCCAAAGGGTTTGGAGCGCGTGGTGAATGCGCTTAGAGTTATCGCGCCTGAAATTCCTTTCAACATAAACTTTATTGAAATAAAGGAGCCAAACGAGACTTTCGAGATTAACGGTTATCGTATTAACGCATTTAAGGTTAAACACAAAGTTTTGTGTTATGGCTATTCTATAGAAATTGACAGAGCTGGTAAGTTTGATTTGGATAAAGCTAAAGAGCTAGACCTTCCAGTTCAAAGTTGGGGCAAGCTGCAAAACGGCGAAGAAGTAGAGATAGACGGAAAAGTTTATACACCTGATATGGTGATGGGTCCAGCGCGTCGTGGTTTGAAAGTGACTTATGCAACTGACTCTAGACCTTGCGATTCAATAGTCGAGGCAGCGAAGGATTCTGACCTGTTTATTTGCGAGGGAATGTATGGTGAGCCAGACATGGAAGAGAAGGCTAAAGAAAAGACTCACATGACCTTTAAAGAAGCATGCGAGTTGGCAGCAAAAGCTAATCCAAAAGAAATGTGGCTAACACACTACAGCCCATCATTGATTAGACCATGGGATTACGTTGAGCAATATCAAGACATTTTTGCAAATGTAAAGGCTGGCAAAGACGGTATGAGTGTTGAATTAAATTTCGACGAAGAATAACTTATATAGAAGAAACAATTATGGAAGATGTAAAGATTTTAGCAATTGAAAGTTCATGTGATGAGACGGCGGCAGCGGTCGTTGTTAATGGACGAGAAGTTTTGTCTAATGTTATCTCATCGCAGATTGACTTGCACACTCTCTATGGTGGAGTGGTGCCAGAGATTGCTTCAAGAAAACATATCGAGAATATAAATCCAGTTATCGAGAAAGCACTTAGTGATGCGAATTGTACACTTGATGATATTGATGCAATTGGTGTAACTTGCGGACCAGGTTTGGTGGGTGCACTTTTGGTTGGCGTGGCTGAGGCTAAGGCAATTGCTTTTGCGAAGGACATTCCTTTGATTGGTGTTAATCATATCGAAGGACATGTGTGTGCAAATTACGTTGAAGACAAAACACTAGAGCCACCTTTCCTTTGCTTGATTGTGTCTGGTGGACATACTCATCTTGTAATGGTGGAAGATTACTGCCAGTATAAGATTCTAGGTAAGTCTAGAGATGACGCGGCTGGCGAGGCCTTCGACAAAGTCGCCCGTGCAATCGGACTAGGATACCCAGGCGGACCGAAGATTGACAAGGCGGCTAAAGAAGGAGATGCATTCGCATACGATTTTCCGAAGGCAAAGATTGCGGACAACCCATACGACTTTAGTTTCAGTGGAGTTAAGTCTGCAGTGTTAAATGAATTAAATGCCAAGAAGATGAAAGGCGAAGACATAGTGACTGAAGATGTGGCGGCATCTTTCCAGAGGTCGGTAGTGGAGACTTTGGTTGACAGAGCAATGCTAGCAGTGGAAGAGACTGGAATGAAAAAGATTGCTTTGGCTGGCGGAGTTGCCTCAAATACCGAACTAAGAAAGAAATTTAAAGAAGAGTGTGAGAAACGTGGTATTGATTTTTACTATCCATCACCAGAACTTTGTACAGACAATGCTGTGATGATAGGATCAGCTGCGTACTTCGAATATAAAAATGGAACAAGAGACGGATGGAATCTAAATGCGATTCCAAACTTAAAATTAGGAGACAGATAATGAGTAAGATTACAGCGATAGTTCTTGCGGCCGGCAGTGGCTCAAGAATGCACAGTGACACAAAGAAACAATTTATGGAAGTGGATGGCAAACCAGTTGTTTGGTATTCTCTAAATGCTTTTGAAAATTCAAGAGTTGATGAGATTCTTTTGGTTGTACCAGAGGGTGAGAGAGAATATGCACAGGCTGAGTTTGTTGACAAGTATGGCTTTAAAAAAGTGGCCATGGTTATAACTGGTGGAGTGCACAGATACGATTCAGTGTATCATGGACTAGAGCATACAACAGGTGACTATGTATTGATTCATGATGCAGCAAGACCAATGATTACAAACGACATCATCGAAAGATGTATTGAAGGTGCGATGGAATACAAAGCGTGCGTTGCTGGAATGCCAGTGAAGGATACTATAAAAGAAGTGGATGAGGCTAAGAATGTTATTAACACTCCAGACAGAGATACACTTTACATCACACAGACTCCGCAGGCATTTGAGTATGACTTAGTTCATGAGTCATATATCAAATTGTTTAGCGCTGGAGATCAAAATGTTACCGACGATGCAATGGTAGTAGAACAGTTCGGTAAGCATAAGGTGAAATTTGTTGAGGGTTCATATG
>CAMZGB010000079.1 GCA_947306285.1 uncultured Lachnospira sp. | reverse complement strand
AGCTATCAGAGAGGCATTGCAAAAGGTTGGACTTTTAGAAAAAATGAAAGACAAGGTTAAAAGTTTTTCAATGGGACAGAAGCAACTACTTGGAATTGCAAATGCGATTTTGGGAAATCCTAAGCTTCTAGTTTTGGATGAACCAACAAACGGCCTTGATCCAATCAAGATAGTTGAGATTAGAAAGATGCTTTTAGACATGAATGCTAATGGCACAACCATTCTTATCTCAAGTCATATTCTTGGCGAGATGGGCAAACTATGTTCGTGCTATGGATTTATTCTAGATGGAAAACTTATCAGAGAAGTGACCGAAGAAGAAATAGAAACAGAAGCTATCGACGTGGAAGAATTCTTCGTCGAGATGGCGAAAGGAGGTCAAAATGGGTAGGTTTTTAAAAGCTGAGTTAAATACGATTTATAGAAAACCAAAACTATATGTTTTGCTAAGTATCCTAACAGCAGCATTCATTCTTGGAATTGTTGTTAACTTCCTTACACATGGAAAAGTGGATATTACGATTATATTGATTGAATTTTTCCATCCGTTCCTAGTTATCATTTTGGTTTCGGACGTCACACACAAAGAATACAAGTTCAACACAATGAAGAACTTGATTGGAAGTGGCTTTACGCGTTCGCAGATTTATGTTGGAAAGTTAATAGTAACTATGATAGTAGCTTTCATGTTTATTCTTATAGAAAAAGCTATGGAGATAATATATTTACTAATAAAACACGACTTTGCGAAAAAGTTCTTCTGGAAAGCGGAATTGATTGATATGGTAAGACAGTTCTGTATGTTTGGAATTATCTTTATCATTTGTATGTTGATAACATCAGATGCTTTATCATTACTGGCATCATTTGGATATGGAATATTATTATCTATTTTCTTGGGAATGATAGGTGTGTTTGTTCCGGGTATTTCGGATAAAGTTGCTGAAAGAATATCATCAGCATGCCTAGTATCAAGTGGTGCTTACGTAAAAAATGTTTTGTCGAAAGATGGATTGATAATAGGCAAATATATTGATAAGGGTGAACTGATATGGTGCGGAGTTGGAATTATCGTAGCATTGCTCGCCCTACAAGGTGGATATATGTTATTTAAGCGTAAGGAATTTAAGTAAGCCGAGCATTTGCTCGGCTTTTTTTATTTGATTTATATTGGATAAAAACTAGTCAGCCATAGTATCAGTGGTATTGCAACAATTGATGCGAGAGTTGAAATGAAAATGGCCTTTGAAGCAAACTTGCTATCTAGATCATATTCATTTGCAACAATCAATACACTGTTTGCGATTGGCATTAGAAATTCGATAAACAAAACAGTGCTTAATAAACTGTCTTTTATAAATATCTTAAATATTGGGAACAGTAGTAATGGTAGAACAATCTGTCTAATGAAAATGAAAATGTATATTCTCCATTCGCTAAAGATTTCTTTTACAGCCACGCTTGCTAGTGTTGCACCAACCAGAAGCATTGCAAGTGGTGGTGTAAGGTTACCCACTGTTCCGAATAACCCCTCTATTATTTCAGTAAACATATTGCCGTGGCCTTCAGCAGGGTAATGAATTCCGAAAGCGTAAAGTGCAATTCCTATAAACGATGAAATCATTCCAGGGCTAATAAACTTCTTCAACGAAATCTTCACCTTTGCCTCGGTGCCATATCCCACGGTCAAAATTCCATAAGTAAAAAATGCGATGTTAAAGAAGATGTTCAAAATGGCTGCGTAGAAGATTGCTAGGTCGCCGTTTTCGCCGCAGGCGGCTTTAAGAATTGGAAATCCCATAAAGCCGACATTTCCGAATACCATCATTATCATATATAAACCTTGTCGGTATTTTTTTATATTGATAGTTTTTGCCAGAATCTTTACAACAATGAATGCGATGATTGGCATTACCACATAGAACAGTATAGATGCGACAAATAGGGTAACAATAGTAGAAGTACCGGGTCTGATACTATTATTGAGACTCAAAACGGCATCTATAATCATGATTGGCATAGAAATCTCAAGCACAAATGTTGATAAGTGCTTGTTTACAGTTTGGTTCAAAATCTTCACTTTGTAAGCAATATAGCCTACACCCATGATTAAGAATAACTGTACGAGTTGTGATATTAATACTGACATATCAAAATTATTCATACGTAGTATTTTAATGTGAATGGGCAATAATAGTCAAGAATAGGTAGAAAAAAACATGGGTAAATGATAGTATAATCTATATTATCAATTATTGATAAAGGGGAATAATTATGAAGAAAAATATTAGAAAAATTTTAGCGGTAGTTTTAAGTGTTGCGTTTGTGTTAAGTGGAATGACATTTATAACAAACACGGTTCGCGCGGATTATGTTCGCGAATACACTACAGTTGGAAATGGTAATGGATGGCAGTATATGACTATCAATGCCAACACTGATAACGACGGACCTAGAGAGACATTCGCTGTTGAAGGTGGAACTACATGGGACGACTATCCTACATTTACATGGACGGGTTATCCTTTGCATCCAATGTTGACTCCTTGGATTTCACCTACTGACACTATGACAGCCGGACTTTATGCAAAAAATGTTAATGAGTGGAATGTTATCGCATACTTTTTCAAGAGTCCGGTTTACACGGTTCAAAATACTGGAACGCATACTGTTAGTTGGAATGCAGTTCACAATTTGTCGGTGTACAACACAGCTACTAGATATTATATTCAGTTGATTGATGCAAATACAGGTGAAGTTTTGTATACCAATCCAAAATGCGTAAACTGTAGTTCTGGCGAGAACTGCGAAGCATGTGAAAGATATGCTCAGTATGGACATAATTATGAGTTTGTAGAGAAGTATCAGTGTGATGACACTTGTACTTGTTGCGAAGATGGTGAGAGAAATAGATTCAACTACTTCGGCGAATACGTAAATGGAGATGAGCAACCACTTTCTTTCGACGTGGATTTGGAAGCAGGACAGCAGGTTCAAATTTTGTATGCTAGAAATAATGGTTCACAGCTTACTGTTACAGAGGCTAGCATTTCTGAGCCAGCGGTATACCACAATGTAGAAATAGTTGGAGATCAGACATATCCGGTAGAGCACGGAAAGACATTTACTTTGCCACAAGATTATCCATACGGATATATTATAGATGGTGAGTTGTATCCAGCGGGATATGTGTTGACTGTTACGAAGGATATCACAGCTTATCCGGTGAATAAGATGAGTATAAGTGTGATGAATGGTGCGGCTATAAGAACAGGCCCTCCTGCAGGTATTGCTTATCATGGAAAGATTGATACTATAGAGCAACTTCTCAATTCTGAATCTTACACAGCGGGAATGTTGATTACTTGCTATGACAATTACACTGGAGTGGGCGAAGAGACACTAGATTTGAATAGTACCTACGATGTAGTAAACGTTGTAAATGAAGGCGGATGGCTTGAAAACAAGATTGGACACTACCGAGCAGGTGTAATAAATGTTCCGGAGCGAAACTACACTAGAAACTATATTGCAAGGGCATATGTTACATTGAACTACAAGGATAAGACTTCTAGAACATTCTACTCAGGAATGTCAGATGTTCGAAACATAAAGCAAGTGGCAAATTCAGTATTGATAGGCGGAAAAGAAGAAGAGAAGACAGATTTTGTAAGAATGCTTGCAGCATATGAAGATTAAATAATTATTTAGATTTTTAATCCCCAAAAGTTTAGGCTTTTGGGGATTTTTTATGTTTTTGGGGCAAAAGTGTGCTTATTTGTATCGTTCCCTCCTATTTTGTTTTCTATTTATTTCTGTCATTTTGTTGTTATATAATGAAAACACCACGGAGGTATCGGATATGAAAAATATTAGAAAAGGTTTGGCCCTAGTTATTACTCTGGCTATGGTGATTACATTGTTACCGTTAGGTAGCTTTGATTCTTTTGCTGCGAAGAAAACGAAAATAAGCAAAAAGAAGATCACTTTAGTTGTGGGGCAAAAGAAAAAACTAAAGATTAAAAACAAACCTGCGAATGTAAAAGTAAAATGGAAATCAAAAAATAAAAAGATAGCCAAAGTTAGCAAGAAGGGTAAAGTTAAAGCTTTAAGACCTGGAAAGACTAAGATCATTGCTAAAGTTGGAAAGAAGAAATATAAATGCAAGGTGATTGTAAAGAAGAAAACAACACCTATTATTACTGGTGAAGGATTGGTAACAAATGCTACTGAGGAATCAGTGGTGCCTACAAATGTTCCAGAAACAACAACACAGGCTCCAGAACCTCTGGCATCAACGGTTGTGCCAACAAACAATCCAACTAATGTACCTACAAATAACCCAACGGCAGCACCAACTGTAAAACCAACAAACGCACCAACACAGGCACCAACGAATGCACCAACTCAAGCGCCTACAAACAAGCCAACAAATGTAACAACTACTATGGTGCCATTAACTACAGCAAAACAAACTACAACAGCTGTGACAACAACTACTAAAGCATCAGTAACTACAGCAAGACCAACTACAACACAAGCTCCAACTACTACAGCACCAACTCCTACAAACTTAATTGAGCCAGTTGGTTTGGTTGTGAATTGCACAGGTGACAACAAGATTAATGTGGTTTGGGGACAAACTTCAGAAATGATTGCCTCAGGCCAACTATATAATGTTTATATAAACGGAACTATAAAAGAAGCAGGTGCGATTTGTAGATCGTACGATTTTGACAATATACCTGCGGGAACATGTACTGTTAAAATAACAGCAACACTAAATGGATATGAGTCAACTGGCATTACAGGAACAGTAACGGTAACTGGATCTGGCAGTGT
>CAMZGB010000078.1 GCA_947306285.1 uncultured Lachnospira sp. | reverse complement strand
ATTATGGTTCTGATATCTATGGTGATTGCAGCCATGATTAATCCACTGTTTTCACATAGGGGAGCTACTAGACTATTCTTCCTTCCAACAGGAAACCCAGTAACGTTAGAGTCAATTTATTTTGGTCTATGCGCCGGAGTAATCCTAGGAGAGGTCCTTTTATGGTTCTCGATTTTTAACAATATAATGAGTGACGACAAATGGACTGCGACTATAGGCAAAGTGGCACCGACTACTGCAATGATTATTGCGATGGTTTTAAGGTTCGTTCCAAAGTACACAAAGTTTGCAAAGAGAACTAGGGACATTCAAAAGGCTAATGGCTTCAATGACAATGGAATGAAGACATATTCAATCACAGCCACATGGGCGCTAGAGACTTCGATAGATACGGCGGATTCGATGAAGGCAAGAGGCTACGGAACAGCCAGAAGAACTAATTATCATAACTATAAATTTGAGCTGAGAGATTTGGCGTTTGTGTTGTGGGTAGTTTTATTGGGTGCCGTGATCTTAACATTTGCAAATATTGGTAAGATTCATACATACTTTTACCCAACAATTAGAAACAAAGAATCAATATTGGTTCTAGCGGCATATATCATTCTTTGCATAACACCAATTTTAATAAACTTATGGGAGAAATTAAGATGGCATATATCGAGATCAAAAATTTAAAGTTTAAATATCCTCAGAGCGAGAAAGAGATTATCTCTGGAATCGACTTAAATGTCGAGAAAGGAGAGATAGTTGTGGTGTGCGGAAAAACTGGAAGTGGAAAAAGCACACTGTTAATGAATCTAAAAAAAGAAATTGCTCCGGCGGGAGAACTAAGTGGAGAAATAAAAACAGAAGCAGAAAAAATAGGTTTTGTTTTCCAAAATCCAGAACATCAAGTGGTTACTGATAAGGTTTACAGTGAATTAGCCTTTGGCTTGGAAAACGAAGGTGTGCCCGTAGATGAGATAAGACTAAGAGTAGCAGAAATTTCAGAATACTTTGGAATTACAGACTGGTACTTTAGGAAAGTTGATGAGTTGTCTGGTGGACAGAAGCAGATTTTGAATCTTGCATCCATCATGGTTACAAACCCTGATGTTTTAGTTTTAGATGAGCCAATCGCGATGCTTGATCCAATTGCAAAAGAGACCCTACTTCACTTACTTGGCAGAATCAACAGAGACTTTGGAATAACTATTGTGATGGCCGAGCATGATGTTAAAAAAGTGGAGTATTTGGCCGATAAAATTGTCGCCATAAAAGATGGAAAAATTTCAAACGATGTAAGTGAATGGCTAGAAGATAAGACTTTTGAAAAAGAGGCCTTCGAAGGTGGCGAAAAAGTATTAGAGTGCAAAAATATTTGGTTTAGATATCACAAAAACGACCCAGACGTTTTGAGCGGTTTAGCTTTTTGTGCAAATAAAGGCGAGACATTCTGCATGCTAGGTGGAAACGGAACTGGAAAGACCACAGCCTTACTTGTTATAAGTAAAGTTTTAAAGGCATACAGAGGAAAAGTAAAAACTGATAGTAAGATTGGGCTAATGCCACAGGATGCAAAGCAATTATTTGCGTACGAGACAGTGAGAGAAGAACTGGAAAACTCATATGATGATAAGAGTGAGATGGATAGATTGATAGAAGAGTTTGAGTTAAAAGATTTGCTAGAAACTCATCCATATGATTTGAGTGGTGGAGAGCAGGAGAAACTTGGAATAGTAAAAGTGTTGTCTACTAATCCAGACATTTTGCTTTTGGATGAGCCAACGAAGGGGTTGGATATTTTCCTAAAGCAAGATTTTGCGAAGTTGTTTGAGAAACTTAAAAGAGAAGGGAAAACTATTATAGTAGTTACTCACGACATAGATTTTTGCAAGAGGGTTGCAGATAGATGTGGACTCTTTGCTCAGGGCGAATTAATAGGAGTGAATAAGGCAGACGAATTTTTCAAAAATATGAAATTTTATAAATAAGAATTATGAGAAGTTTTACTGGAGATCAACTTAATAGCATGTTTGGTGACAGACTGTATTTGATTGTATCGGTAGCGTTGATAGTATTAGCTATCGTGATTTTTGTGCGTAGTTTTGAGAGAAAAAAGCCTGGAACTAAAGATGTAGTATTGATTTCGGTAATGATTAGTTTGGCGGTAGTCGGAAGATTGGTATTCTTTATGATTCCGCAGTTTAAACCGTGCGCAGCCATAATAATTATTACGGGGGTAATGCTTGGAAAACAAGCAGGATTTTTAAGCGGAGTGCTTACGGCATTTATTTCAGACCTCTTCTTTGGGATGGGACCATGGACAGTTTGGCAAATGATTGCATTTGGAATAATCGGCATATTGTCTGCCATTATTTTTAACGAGAGAAGAATCGAAAAGATGGGAGGGTATGCAAAACTAATCCTTTGTGTATATGGATTTATAATCACCTTTGTCGTGTATGGATTGATAATGGATACGGCCACGGTATTTATGGTGACAGACAAACCGAAGGTTGCAACTTTCGTAGCAACATATTCAGCGGGCGTGGTTTTCAATTTAATTCATGGTATTTCAACATTCATATTCCTATATTTGATGGCAAATCCTCTTAGCAAAAAAATAAAAAGAGTGTTAGTGAAATACCAAAATAGATAAATGAAGGGTTAAAAACGATACATTTTTTACAAAGGGACTTATAAAGTCCCTTTTTGTGTTTTTTAGAAAGTATACTTGAATAGTCTTTGCGTGTTGAACTGATCTTAAGTGGGGAAGACAAAGGTTTTATGCGAAAAGACGGCAACCCAATGCGGGCCAAATTAACGTTTGGTCCGTTTTCTTTTTCTTTTAAAATATGTTAAAATTGTCTCTAGAAGTATGCAAAAATCATAGGAGGTTACTATGGTATATAAGACAATTACTATCGATGTTGCAGACGGAATTAAACTTCACGAAGCAGCAAATATTGCAAGAGAAATGGAAAATATGGACTGTAAAGCAGAGTTGATTTATGGTGACAAAAGATTAAATGCAAAGAGCCAAATCAGCATTATTTCCGCAGGCATTAAAAAAGGATCGGAAGTGACTTTTGAGTGCGACGGTGACGACGAAGAAAAGGCTTTGGCCAAACTAGTTGAGATGGCTAGTGAGGGATTCAAAGCATAAGACACCTTGACAGGTATGATAGAATAAAAGATAAAAAATGTGGTTTCACAAGGACAAAGGAGAGAACAATGAGTAAACCATTTTACTTAACTACGGCAATAGCATACACTTCAGGAAAGCCTCACATTGGTAACACATATGAGGCTATTTTAGCGGACGCTATTGTTAGATTTAAAAGAGAACAAGGCTATGACGTGAGATTCCAGACTGGAACTGACGAACACGGACAGAAGGTTGAGGAGAAGGCTGCAGAGCAGGGAATTACACCTAAGGAGTTTGTGGACGAGGTTTCAGGTGAGATTAAGAGAATCTGGGATTTGATGGGTACAAGCTACGATAGATTTATCCGCACCACCGACGAAGATCACGAAAAACAAGTTCAAAAGATATTTAAAAAACTATATGACCAGGGAGATATTTATAAAGACTCTTACGAGGGACTTTACTGTACTCCATGTGAGTCATTTTGGACAGAGGCACAGTTAGTGGACGGTAAATGTCCAGACTGTGGAAGAGAAGTAAAGCACGCAAAAGAAGAAGCTTACTTCTTTAGAATGAGTAAATATGCAGATAGACTTATTGAGCATATCAATACACACCCAGAGTTTATTCAACCGGAGTCTAGAAAGAATGAGATGATGAACAACTTCCTTCTTCCGGGACTTCAGGATTTGTGTGTGTCTAGAACATCATTTAAGTGGGGAGTTCCTGTGGACTTTGACCCAGACCACGTAATCTACGTGTGGATTGATGCGCTTTCAAACTATATCACTGGACTTGGATACGATGTGGATGGAAATAATGATGAACTATATGAAAAGTATTGGCCAGCAGATGTGCATTTGATTGGTAAGGATATTTTGAGATTCCATACAATCTATTGGCCAACAATGTTGATGGCACTTGATATTCCATTGCCTAAGCAAATCTTTGGACATCCATGGTTGCTTCAGGATGGCGGAAAGATGAGTAAGTCAAAGGGCAATGTTATCTACGCAGATGATTTGGCTAAGTACTTTGGCGTGGACGCAGTTAGATACTTCGTTCTACACGAGATGCCATTTGAAAACGATGGAAACATTACTTGGGACTTGATGCTCGAGAGAATGAACTCGGATCTTGCAAACACACTAGGAAACCTTGTAAATAGAACCATCTCAATGTCTAACAAGTACTTCGACGGAGTAGTTGCTGACAAGGGCGTGGTTGATGATATGGATGATGAGTTAAAGCAGACTATTCTTGATGCAGCTGTTGAGGCAAATAAAAAGATAGACGAACTAAGAGTGGCAGACGCACTTAGTGCGGTAATGTCAATCTTTAAGCGCTTAAACAAATATATCGATGAGACAGAGCCTTGGGTTCTTGCGAAGGAAGAGGAGAAAGCTGATAGACTTTCAACTGTTCTTTACAACTTGATTGAGGGAATCAATATTGGAGCAAGTTTGCTTAGACCATTTATGCCAGAGACATCTGAAAAGATTCTAACTCAGATTAATGCAGACTTTAGAGCGTTTGATGATATGGATGAGTTTGGCAAATATGAGTCTGGCAAGAAGGTAACAGATGAACCTGAAATCTTGTTTGCAAGAATGAAGATGGATGAACTTATCGAGATGGTAGAAGGGGACCTCGAATAATGATTTTTGATACACATGCTCATTTTGACGATGAGAGATTTAACGAAGATAGAGACGAATTGCTCGGCTCCATGAGAAATCATGGAGTCGAGTTTATAGTGAATATTGGTTCGGAGATGGA
>CAMZGB010000077.1 GCA_947306285.1 uncultured Lachnospira sp. | reverse complement strand
ATGTTTGATACATCAAGTGTTGAGGCTGTTATTGATGAAGTGATTAAGTCTGGTGTAGATACAACTATGGTTATTAAGTCGACAATTCCAGTTGGCTTTATTGAATATATTAGAAAAGAAAAAGAAATTGATAATATTTTCTTCTCGCCAGAATTCCTTCGTGAAGGAAAAGCTTTGGAGGACAATTTGTATCCTTCTAGAATTGTTGTGGGTGACGAGAGCGAAGCAGCAGTTAAGTTTGGTGAGTTGTTGAAAGATTGTGCATTGGATGATGTTGAAGTTATTTATATGCAAAGTACAGAAGCGGAAGCAGTTAAACTATTTGCTAATACATATCTCGCGATGAGAGTTTCATATTTCAATGAACTTGATACATTTGCCGAAATGAAAAACCTTGATTCGAAGAAGATTATTGAAGCTATATGTTTGGATCCTAGAATAGGACAAAACTATTGTAATCCATCTTTTGGTTATGGTGGATATTGTCTTCCTAAGGATACAAAGCAGCTTCGTCAAAACTATGAGGAGAAAGACATTCCTCAGAAGATGATTGAGGCAACAGTACAAGCTAATGATATTAGGAAGAGACATATTGCAAAAAGCATTATTGACAAGAAACCTGAGTGTGTAGGTATTTACAGACTTACTATGAAAAGACACTCGGATAACTTCAGAGAGAGTGCAATACAGGAGATTATTAGAATTCTTAAAGCTGAAAGTATTGATGTAATAATATATGAGCCTGCTTTGGAAGAAGAAGTGTTCAATGAGTGCACAGTAATAAATGGTTTTGATGAATTCGTTGAGAAATCAGATATTATTTTAGCTAATCGTTTAGCAACTCAGCTTGAACCTGTTATGGATAAAGTATATTCAAGAGATGTGTTTAGAGCGGATTAGTTTTGGATAAGGGAGAGTATATAAAATGAGTATGTATGCATTTCTCAGAAAAACAATTGCACATTTCCTAAACGCGATATACCAACCATTTCTTTTTGCGTTGGTATTATCTGTTTTTGTTATGTTTTTTGTTTTGTATTTGGAAAAATATAAAAACATAAAAGTAAAGGACAGAATAGTAAGTGGATTAAAAGATTGGATGAAAATGTTTAAAAAATCGGTAAAATTTAGAAGAATCTTTTATTTTGTATTTATCGTTATAATGATTCTGTTTAAGACACTGTTAGTAAGAGATATGAGTTTTAATCCGGTAGGTAATGTTGTAGGTGTATGGGGTTTCTACAGACATGATGGAACTTTTACAACAGAGATAGTCGAGAATATTGTATTATTCATTCCGTTCATTTTCTTCTTGTTCTTTATGTTGGAAACTACTTCGAAGAAGACAACAAAGTTCTTTGCTGTGATGGGTAGAACAATGGTGATTTCCTTTTTATCATCACTTGCAATTGAGATGCTTCAGTTATTTTTACATTTAGGCACATGGCAGTTGTCGGATATTTGTTTTAATACAATTGGTGGAATTATTGGTGGATTAATTTATTGGATAAGCGCCAAGATAAGAAGAAAGTAGAGTATTTACCGAAAGGAATTAATAAATATTATGGGAACAAAGGTTAGACAATCGAATCTTGAACTTTTGAGAATCATCAGTATGTTTTTGATAGTGATGGCTCATTGTAGCACGTACTTTGGATTGACAGAAAAGTACAGCACCACAATTGGTATCAATAAGATGATCACAGACTTTTTTCACGTCGGTGGCAATTTAGGTGTGGCAAGCTTTATTTTAATATCTGGTTACTTTATGGTAGATCAAAAAACAACCCTAAAGAGAATATTGAAACTTTGGGGGCAGGTGTTCTTTTATACGGTTTCCATTTGGGCTATATGGGTTATTGTAAAAGCAATTCAAGGTGGCCTTAATTATAAAGATGTTGCAAAGCAAGGATTGTTTGCCTTCTTTCCAGTGCTTACACGTCATTATTGGTATGTTACAGCATTTGTGATTGTGATGATTTTGTCACCATTTCTAAACAAGTTGATTCAATCATTGAGCCAACGTGCTTATAGTGGATTGTTGGCGACTCTTATAATTATCTTTGTAGTAATCATAGGTGGAATTCCAAAACTGCTCACAGATATGGTTGGAGGCCGACTTGTGTTTATGATTGTAGTCTATTTTATTGCAGGCTATATAAAAAGATTTAGGACAGCAAGAAAGAACAATGCATGGAAACACTTATTAGTGGCGTTTTTGAGTTTTGTTGTTTTATTTGCAGTTACTTATTTGATTACATTTGTTGGGGTAAAAACAAACAATTTATTCTTGTTAAAAAATGTATATTTTTATAGACCTTTCCAAAGTCCGATTATTATTATAGGTGCTGTATCATTGTTCGTCGGCTTCACGGAACTAGATATAAAATATAATAAATTCATAAATGTAGTGGCTAGTTGTACTTTTGGTGTATTCTTATTACACTCAAACAATATTATTGAACCTTTGCTTGGCAAACTATTCCCTATCTATAAGGAAACAAACTCTGGTTTAATATTTGCGTATACACTAGGTGCAATAATCGCTATTTATATTGTATGTACATTGATTGATCTATTAAGACAGGCGACAGTTGAAAAACTATGGTATAGATTTTTGGATAAACATTTAGATAAGATTCAGGAAAAGGTTACTGGATTGATTAAAAGAATATCTCAATGGGTGATGAGAGTAGGAAGGAAATATTACGGGACGAAAGAGTAGTATTGGTTTCTTTTACAGAGATGAAAAGGAAAAGGTTTAGTATGAACAACCTACAAACCACAATTTTCAATTTAATAGATGCAGCGTTGCACCAGAAGACTGATGCAGAAGTTACGTTGCCAAAAAACACAGACTGGAACGAGATCTATGAAGAACTCAGTAACCAGTCTGTTATTGGTATACCACTAGAATATATGGTGAATAATATCGATGCGCCAAAAGAAATAACTGACCACTGGAAAGTGATGGTGTATAGCCAGGTTGCGCAGTGGACTAAATTAATGGAGGCGCAGACTAAACTGATTAAACTTTTACAAGATAATGACATACCAGTTGCAATTATAAAAGGTGCTGCAGCGGCCATGAATTATCCTAAGGCTGAGTATCGCTCAATGGGTGATATAGATTTTGTGGTAAACGATAAGGATTACAAGAAAGCGTTCGAGTTGATGAGAGCGAATGGGTATGATTTTGCGGCGGACGAAGCTAAGGCGGAGCGCCACTTGGAGGAAGAGAAGTTTTACCATGTGGAGCTTAAGAAGGGCGGCATCTTGTTCGAACTTCATAGACGTATGTCTCCAACCGCCCAAGGCGAAGACATAGATCAAATGGTCGAGGACCGTATGAAAGAGGGCCTAAACCATATTGAGACGGGCAAAGTGGGAGAATACGAGTTTCCTATGTTTGAGAAGAAACTAAATGGTCTCATTATATTGAGACATATCATTCAGCACCTAAGCGATGCAAAGGGTGTTGGGCTTCGACACGTTATAGACTGGATGGTCTTCGTGGAGGAAAACGTGGACGATGATTTTTGGCAGAGCGAGTTTGCGGATTATTTGGACGAAGTGCATTTGACAGAGACGGCTGCAGTGTTTGCGAAGATAGGGAAGATGTACTTGGGAATGGATAAAAGTATTACTTGGTGCGATTTCGCCGAAGACGAAACTTGCGTAGCTTGGATGGAACAAGTTATGGAGGGCGGCAACTTCGGAAAGAAGACAAACAAGACCACTGAAGGCGCCAGAGTAATGTACAAAAATAAAAACTTATTTACGCTGATTGGATCGCTTCAGGAGTTAGGGCTTGAGCACTGGGAGCCAGCAAGAAAGCACAAAGTTTTAAGACCGTTTGCGTGGGCGTACCAAGCAGGGCGATATGCAAGAAAGGGCTTGGGAAGAAAGGCGCCAATCAAGTCACTGAAACAGGATATGGAGAAGGGCAAATATAAAAAAGAGTTGCTTGATAAGTTGAATATTTAATCAATTACAACTATTATATAAGTAGTGATAATTTGGTTACCAGACCGAATTTTTGGACGGAATAAATAATACAATCGAATAAAAAAGTCAAACGAGGAGGTTTGTGATGAAGAAGAATTTAAGAAAGGTAATGGCAATTGTCTTAAGTTTAGCAATGGTACTTACTACCTTTGCTTTTTCGAGTGCAAAAGTTGATGCGGCTACACTTACTCAAGATGAGATTGACAGTATTGCTGGTTACGGTACTATGACGAACATGGTACTTAACAGTGCAGCAACAGCTTATCCTGGAGTAGCAGAAGGTAACATAGCAAACTTAACAAATGGTAACTTCAGTGGACACTGTGCACTATCAAGTGGATGGGGCTACAGCGGAGAAGCTTATGCTATTGTGGATTTAGGAAACATTTATAAGTCTGAGTCTCTAGATGAGATTGTTTGTGCTTATAAAGATTATGCTGACAACGATACAGTAGTAGGCAGAACATACAATATCCAGTATTCAGATGATTTGGTTAACTGGGATACTGTATACACATCAGGAACAATAGCAGCAGCTGATTTGGAAGATAGCAAAGCTACAGTAAATGATGTTTCAAATATTACTGGAAGAGTTAGATATATCAAGATTGATTATCCATCACTTCCAACATACGGAATTCAGTTAACTGAGATTGCAGTTTTGGCTGCAGATCCAGAGTTGGCACCTGTTGAGACATGTGCTGATCCAGCAGCAGTTACGGCTTCGTCGAACGCGCTTGGACAGATTACATTTAACATTACAGCAGGAGAAGACCAAGAAGGTTATGTATATTCTGCAAACTTAGATAGTCCTAATGGACAGTTGTTGAATGCAACTTGTCAGGCAGGCGTTGATTACACATACGACGTAGTTGGTGGAGACCACACTGTATTTGTTCAGTCACATTACAACGGAGCAATTTCTCCTGGTATT
>CAMZGB010000076.1 GCA_947306285.1 uncultured Lachnospira sp. | reverse complement strand
TTTACCAAACATATTTCCGACCTCTTCTACCTTTTTTATTTTAATGCAATTAAGGACTTTAGTAAAATATTTTTTAGTCTAAATAGGTCTCAATTTCCAAATCTTCACCATTAGAAACAACACTTATCCCACCGCTCTCATCAGTTCGTATGTACTTACATCCAACAGCTTCTAACCTTTCCATAACCTCTGGTGTTGGGTGCCCATATCTGTTTCCTTTTCCAGAAGATAGAATTCCAATCCTTGGTTTGACTGCACTCAAAAACTCCTCCGACGAAGAATATTTAGATCCATGATGCCCAACTTTCAACAGCGTGTATTGTTTTAGATTCTTCATATAAGTTTCCTGCGCCGAAGTAAGATCTCCGGTGAGTAGCATTGAATAATTACTATACTCTACACTTAAAACTATTGAGTAGTCATTCAAATCATCTGAAGAAGTATCTAAGGTGGGATGTAGACATTTTAATTTAGTATCTCCAAACTCCAGTGTGTCTCCTTTCTTAATTGCATGCACATCTATTCCTTTATCGTCTGCAGCTTTTTGAATTGTTAGCAGGTTTTCATCGTACTCTTTCATATATGGAAGAACTATATTCTTTATTTTTATTCCACTAATATTATTGTTTAATATTTCAATTAATCCTGAAATGTGATCTTCATCTCCGTGAGTCAAAAACCAATAGTCTATCGTGGAATTGCACTGCGACTTTAAGTATGATGTGATTCGATACTTGCCAACCTCTTTCACAGTAGTACTCCCACCATCCACCATCAAGTTTGTTCCATCACTGCATTTTATGTGGATTCCATCTCCCTGACCTACATCCAGAAACATCGTCTCCAGTCCTGGAGAGAAAAAGTTTAAATAAATTGTTACTGGTTTTAGATACAACAGACTTTCTAAAACAATAAAAAGAACGATTACAATCTGTCTATATCTTTTTAACTGTAATAAAGCTACTCTCTTCTCTTTTCTAATTCGTATTAAATCATTACCACTCTTATCAAATGATTTCTTTGCAAGTTCCTTAACCTTTTTTCTATGAGAAAAGAAAAACAAAATGCCAAAAAGCAGCACATAATACAAAATAATTATGTAAACTGATAGTTTTCCTACAACTATACTTGAAAACGGAAGCATACTTATCAGTTTTGAAAGGCCAGTGTACAAATCTAAAATCCAACATCCTGGAATAATCAGTATAGATCCTATCCACTTTGCTACTAATCCACCTAGCACTCCCAGTACTCCTGAAACTATAACCACACCCATCAATGGCACTACTATCAAATTCAAAAGGAATGAATAAGTTGGAAGTTGATAATAGTAATAGGCAACGACAGGAGCCATAAACATACTGATATTTATACTAAACAAAACTGCATTAATAATCTTATTCCTAATAATTATGTAAACTAGATGTCTTTTCTCTTTTTCATTAGCATTCTTATCTAACTTATGATCATCTACTCTATCTTTAAGCCCAATCAGATAAAAAACTTTTGGCCAAACAATAAGTATTCCTATAATTGCTGCAAATGACATTTGGAAACCTGAATCTAAAATCACAAACGGATTCCAAAGGCACAAAAATATTCCTGCTAGGCTTACACTTGTCACATGGTCTCTTGCTCGTCCAAGAATTTGACACAACACCATCAATCCAAACATAACTACTGCCCGAATGGTGGATATGCCCATACCCGACATTATCCCAAATGCTACTACCGCTAAAAATGAAATAGATCCAGACAATGTATACCCAAACTTGCGCCTCAACAAATTATAAAAGAACATTCCAATAAAACTTATATGCAACCCACTTATTGCAAGAATGTGAGCAATACCAGACACAGAGTATAATTCCTTTGTACTATCATCTAAATCTGACTTATCCCCAAGCATTATGGCTGAATAAACTTCCGCTTTGTCTTTAGGACATATTTCATTTAATATTTCTTTTACAGAAAGCCTTAATTCATACAGACTTTGTCTCAGATAATCAAAAGAACTATCTCTTACTTCGTAAGAACTGCCAAAAATCATCCCATAGATTCCAATCGACATATAGTATTCTCTCATATCGAAATTCCCAGGATTTCTTGCTTCGTCGAATTGTTTAAACTCACCCTCTACTTTTATTGCATTTCCAATTCTCACATCCGGTTCATCAGAAAAATAAACTATTACATTGCCTAGTGAAAAATCCTTACTCCACGTATCATCTAAATACAATGAATACGCATTCTTTGTCTTTGCAACCTTTTTCACAGTACCATAAACGCTAACATAACCTTCTTTAAAACTCCAGACATCATCTCTCATTTTCACTTCATTTGAAGTGACCAAAAACCCAATTGTTGCACACAAAAAAATCATCGCGACAAAACTCCACTGTGTTCTCGCGATGATTTTTATTATTATGGACACGGCAACAACGGGTAATAATACCCATGCACCCCCATAATTCATTGCAACTATCTCTCCAAGTATCAAGGCCATAAACATAATAAATACTGGCCGTTTGATAATTGCACCTCTATTCTTTTTAATCTGCTTCTACTAAATCCAAGTTTCTTATAAATGGTTCACGAAGCGAAATCTTCTTATGATAAAGAACATCTGACTCTTTATTCACAGTTATTTGAACTTCATGAATATCGTTTAACTCACAAAGAGAGTTGACTATCGAATAAATACATACTTCATCAAGCACTCCACTTCGTTCGGTTAAGAATGATTCGTCGAAGTCCACATAACAAATATTATTTGAAGAAGATACACTTCGAAGCTTTATGTCCTTGTTCAATGTGGCAGTATAACCATCCTTGTTTGGTCCACTAATTAATTTATCTACAATAAACTCTTCTTTTGTCTTATTTCCATAGTTTGCATTTTTAAGTTCATATTTCTTTAGTTTCGATCCATCTTCATTTCCAAAGTAAAGTAAGAAGTCTGATCTAGCAAACTGATCATCGCCACCTCTTAACATTGAAACAAAGCTAGACGCGTCCATCACTCCAAGTTTTGTTCCAGCAACTTTCTCAAATGGCTTATCATCTACAGTAAACGCAATTCCATCCACCGCATTTATCTGGATTAGTGTTAGAACAACTGCTGCTCTACACATTACTTCTCTTTGATTTTCAAGCTGATTATACTCACTGTTAAAATCAACAGTAATGATTCCATTCTCTAGTTTAAATCCGTTGACAATGACATTATTTGGTACTGCTGCTTTGTCATCTTTCTCGTCACCATCTTTTGAAAGCGCATCGAGAAGATCTGTTATTTGACTGTTAACGTTATCGGACTTAACACGATACTCTTCTTTAGTTAGTTCATCGCCCGCTTTGTTAATAAAGTAGACATACATACCAGACGTATCCTCTGTTTTGTCTTCGCCGCAGCCAAAAAGAGAAATCGCCATCGCACTAATCAATATTAAACTTAAAACTCTTCTAATCTTTTTCATAATTACTCTTCAATATATTTTAGAGGTATTCTAACTGTGAATGTAGTACCCTCATCTTCTTTACTGTGTACTCCAATAGAACCATGGTGTTTTTTAACAATCTCTTTAGTAATGGCAAGTCCAAGTCCAGAACCGCCTGTTTCTCTAGCCCTTGCTTTGTCCACACGGAAGAAACGCTCAAACACTCTAGCTTGATCCTCTTCAGATATTCCAATACCTGTGTCTTGCACTTTGACGAAGAAGTATTGATGATCGGCGTTAAGACTAACTGTAACTGTTCCATCAACCTTGTTATATTTGATAGCATTCTCAACAAGGTTTGTCACAACCCTGGCAAACTTGAGCTCGTCCACATCGGCGATGATTGGACGGAAACTCTCATATACAACCTCGATGTTTTTCTCCTCAGCGATAGGCTTAACTGTCTTAAGCACTGATTCTAAAACATCGTTTATATTTACTTGAGAAATACTAATTTCGTTTTCAATGTTTTCAGTATTAACCAAGTCTAACAAGTCATTTATAATCTGGCTTTCTCTCTCAATCTCTGTAGAAATGTCTTCCAAGAATTCTTGATATAATTCTTCAGGCGCACCTTCCTGGCCCACCAATGAATCTGCAAGCACCTTCATCGAAGTAATTGGTGTCTTTAATTCGTGGGATACATTTGACACAAAATCGTCTCTCTTCTTCTGCTCTGCATAAAAGTTATCGATCATTGTGTTAAAGTCGCTCAAGATTTGCTTTACTTCAGTACAGTCTTTGACTTCATCCAAGTCTTCCACGCCTCTTCTATGCTTAACATCTTTGATAATTTCGCCCACTCTCCTGATAGGTCTAGCAAAAAACTTAGAACATACTCCGGCTACCACTAAAGCAAAGATTATTCCTAGCGCAAATGCGATATACACTACTCTTTTCACTTCATTTCTATATTCCGAAATGTTCGCTGTAGAGTAATTTGTACAAAGAACACCTACTGTTTTCTTTGCACTTCCACCATCAGCTGTTGAAACAGTTGCAATTAGTGGAGTTGAAAACTCAATATAATCTAAGTCTGAGTTTTCTTCCATAACATCTTTGCCCTTCAATGCTTTGAACACATCTTTTGAAATACTAGTGTGTCCAATATCACTGCTCTTTGTATCTTCTCTAATTATATTTGCTGTATCTATTATCTGAATACGCGCGTCAAACTCGTTTGACAAAAGGTTAATTTGTGCATTTACAGCATCCGATTGTTTTTTGTCGAAATATCCACTACTAATAATATTGTTTTTAAGCATTACATTGTTTGACTTGTATTCTTCTAAACGATTGTTGTAATACTTAGAAGTTGACACATTAAGAAATATTGTGCCTATCGCAAGTATAGGCACAATAATAACAATCAACGTAACCACAAATACTGTGAATTTGAGGCTCTTTATGTAATTTAAAAATGCATCAAGCTTACTTTTGTTCATCTAATTA
>CAMZGB010000075.1 GCA_947306285.1 uncultured Lachnospira sp. | reverse complement strand
ATTAAATCTTTTTATTAATCATTCTTTGGAAGTTTGAACGAACTTTTCAACGAAACGATTCTGTTGAATACTGGTTTTTCTTTTGTGTGGTCGTGCATATCTGCACAGAAGAATCCATTTCTCATAAACTGGAATTTATCTTCTGGCTTTACTTCGGCCAATGCAGGTTCAACATAACAGTTGTCTAAAACTTCTAATGAGTTAGGGTTAAGATTTAGATTTCCATCTTCATCTAATACTCCCTTCTCCTCATCAACCAAGTTCTCATAAAGCCTAGCCTCTGCTTTGACAGCATGTTTAGCTGATACCCAGTGAATTGTTCCTTTTACTTTTCTTCCTGTAAATCCTGAGCCTGACTTAGTTTCTGGATCATATGTAACATGAATCTCAGTAACTTTGCCGCTCTCATCTTTTTTATAATCAACACACTTAACAAAGTATGCATTCATTAGTCTAACTTCATTTCCCGGGAAGAGTCTGAAATATTTCTTTGGCGGGTCCTCCATAAAGTCTGTTCTTTCTATATAGAGTTCTTTACAGAAAGGAATCTTTCTTGAGCCCAACTCTTCATTCTTAACATTGTTTGGAGCGTCCAACCATTCCTCTTCATCCTCTGGATAATTATCGATAATCACCTTTACTGGATCAAGTACTGCCATATAACGTGGTTTTGATAAATTCAAATCCTCACGAATACAATACTCAAGCATTGCATAATCAACTGAACTATTACTCTTTGATACACCACAAAGATCAACAAACATTCTTATAGACTCTGGTGTATAACCTCTTCGACGAAGGGCTGCTATAGACACAAGTCTTGGATCATCCCATCCATCAACTATTCCTTCTTCTACTAACTGCTTGATATATCTCTTACCAGTAACCACATTTGTAAGATATAGTTTTGCAAACTCTACCTGACGTGGAGGCTGATCATATTCTAATTCATTAACTACCCAATCATACAATGGTCTGTGATCTTCAAACTCTAATGTACATATTGAATGACTGATTCCCTCAATTGCATCCTCAATTGGATGAGCGAAGTCATACATTGGATAAATGCACCACTTGTCACCAGTGTTGTGATGAGTCAAATGAGCCACACGATAAATAACCGGGTCTCTCATATTCATATTAGGAGAAGACATATCAATCTTTGCGCGAAGAACTTTTTCGCCATCTGCAAACTCGCCATTCTTCATGCGCTCAAACAAATCAAGGTTCTCTTCTACGCTTCTATCTCTATAAGGACTCTCTGTACCAGGCTTATCGGCCCAACCACGAGATTCTTTAATCTCTTCTGCTGATAAGTCGCAAACATAAGCCTTTCCCTTCTTAATAAGCTTTACAGCCGCCTCATACATCTGATCAAAGTAATCAGATGAGAAGAAACATCTATCTTCCCAGTCAACGCCAAGCCATTTTACATCGTTCTTAATAGACTCTACAAACTCTTCATCCTCTTTAGCAGGGTTTGTATCGTCAAAACGCAAATTGAACTTGCCATCGTACTCCCAGGCAATTCCATAATTCAAAAGTATAGATTTAGCATGTCCTATATGAAGATATCCGTTTGGTTCAGGTGGAAATCTAGTTTGGACATGGTCAAATCTACCCTCTTCTAAATCTTTATCAATTATCTGCTCTATAAAATTTTTGGATTCTGGTGCTTTATTCTCTGTATCCATTTCTTCCTCCAAATGATTAGCAATTGTTAAAATTATACAAAAAAGAGCCTTGCTTCGCAAGACTCTTTAATATTTACTTTTTAATTGATACTTCCACAGGTCTTCTACCAAACTGTAGTGCTTCGCTGTGTGATGAGAAAAAGATATCAACTCTCTTTCCACCGATTGCTCCGCCTGTGTCTTCAGCCACATATTCTTTACCATCAATCAAAACTTTTGATCCAAGTGGAATAACTGATGGGTCTGTAGCTATTGTTCTACCAGCAGTAGGTGTTGTACCTGAAGCTGTATGACCACCTGCTGAACCACAACATGATGCACATCCACAGTATGCTGTAGCATTAAATGTTCCTAACTTCTTGTACTGGCTCTTAATCTTTGCTTTCTTCGCTTTTGCCTTCTTTGCTGCAGCAATCTTTTTAGCTTTCTTTTCTGCTAATTTTTTTGCTTCAGCCTTTTTAATCTTGTATGCCTTAGCAATAGCCTCATCTACTGGAGATGTACCAAGTTTAGTTATTATATTTTCTGATTTTTGAATTTGTGCTACGTTAACAGCCTTTATAGTTGATACTTCAGCCTTAACTGTCTTAACATTCTTTGTATTGTCGAATGAGTAAGCACCTAGAGTTAAAGCAACTGCAAGTACGGCTACAACTACTGTAATACCTATCACAATCTTCTTAGTATTCATAAAATAAATACACTCCTTTCACGTCTTCTCGACGCTCCGGAGTGTATTATACGTGATTTGTTACAATTTGTCAATAAAATATTACAATTTTGTTACATTCTATTTCTTTTTGTAAAAATGGGTTTATTTAACCTTTTTACTGAACTTATTCTGCTTAAAGTACTTCTTAGCATTCTTCACAGTCTTATTATTTGGGATTAATACGTGTTGTTTTAGGCTAGGGATAGAGAAAGTAGTCCTTACTCCATTATGGCCATTAACGCTGTATAATTTGATTTTCCAGTCGCCACCCTTAGATACCTGCATCTTAACAACCTGTTTCATCGTGCTAAGCGACATATTTGTCTGGAAACTCTCACTGATATTCTTCAAAATATCCTTATAGTCATTAAGAATTGATCTAGTTGAAGTTTTCTCAATAACAGCCTCGATAACCTTCATTTGGTTGCTACTTCTCGAAACGTCACCTTTCTTGAAAGACTTACGTTCTCTAGCAAACCATAGTGCTGCATCACCATTTAAGTTCTTATTCATACCTTTTTTGAACTTATAACCATGTGTTTCGAAGGCGTAATCAGATTCCACGTCTATTCCACCAATTTCGTCGATAATGTCTTTAAATCCAGTAAAGTTCATACGAACATAATAATCAATGTCTGTTCCGTAGAACAATGACAAAGTCTTCATCGAAACATCAATACCATAATTACCTGCATAACAAAGCTTATCCTTCTCATCTCCCGAGATCGACAAAGGAATATAGTAATCACTAGGTGTTGATACTCCTACTATTGAATTTGTCTTAGGATTAATTGAAAGAATAATATTAACGTCACTTTGACTCTTGTTAGTAACATCTCCGCCCGTATCAATACCACTCAATAATACTGTGAAGCATCTGTCGTTAACATTACCTGGATCATCCATAGGTGCTAACTCATTTTTAACTGTAAAACCTTTAATAATCTTAAGTTTCTTTCTAAAGTTAGCATATGGACCGTCGTTCTTATCGTTATCTGTAGTATCACCTGCTTCAACAATCATACTCATTAAAGAATCATCGACAATAATTGCCTGACACTTCTTTTCGATTAGACCGTCAGCTAATTGTGCTACATCATTAAACTTTTTAATCTTAATTGGCTTTTTCAACGCTTCTTCGCACATCAAAACCACTGAATGCATATCATCTACATCATAATTGTTAACAATACCGAATGTATAATCAGCCATATCATTCAAAGTATGTGCTTTATTTGTTTTCAATGTGAAAACATTATAGTCATCAGTAGAAATTCTACTATTCTTCGATATTGTTACTACGGCATCATCAAATGAGCTAATAAAATCTTTGATTTGTTTATTAAATCCGATGCCCCAAATGCTTGTTATAAACAAAGCAACTGCAACCACCAAAGAAATAGTGATGGATATGTATGTTCTCTTTCTACCCCATTTGATTAAGAATGGGAATATTACTGCTATCAAAAGAAGTATTTCGGGAACTATAATTACACCCACTGGAACATAGTCTAGTAGTAAATAGTTCTTATACGAAACAAAATACCATAAAACAACATTTAACATTATAAATGCCGCAACAGCTAGAAAGTTTGAGATCCATGCTATTCTCTTCAGCTTTGGACTAACTGGATTCTCCTTTAAAAGTGTGATCCATTTTTTGAATTTACTCTCGCTCATTTTTCTCTCCAAATACTATATTTTATAAAATTAAAGGCAAGGGAAATAATCCCTTGCCATTTAATTAAAATTTGCCTTCGTCAGCAGCCTGCTGAATACTTACAGCAACAGCAACTGTCATACCAACCATAGGGTTGTTTCCAGCGCCGATAAGTCCCATCATTTCAACGTGAGCTGGTACAGATGAAGAACCTGCAAACTGAGCATCAGAGTGCATTCTTCCAAGTGTATCAGTCATACCGTATGAAGCAGGACCTGCAGCCATATTATCAGGATGAAGTGTACGTCCTGTACCACCACCTGAAGCTACTGAGAAGTATTTCTTACCTTGCTCTACACATTCTTTCTTATATGTACCTGCAACTGGATGCTGGAATCTTGTTGGGTTAGTTGAGTTACCTGTGATAGATACACCAACATTCTCGTGATGCATAATTGCAACACCTTCCTGAACGTCATCAGCACCGTAGCACTTAACTGTAGCACGAAGACCATCTGAGTAAGCCTTCTCATATTCTACATTAAGTGTAGCAGTTGAATAATCATACTTAGTCTCAACATATGTGAAACCATTTATTCTTGAAATAATCTGAGCTGCGTCTTTTCCTAATCCGTTAAGAATAACTCTTAATGGTTTTTGTCTAACTTTGTTAGCCTTCTCTGCGATACCGATAGCACCTTCGGCTGCGGCGAATGATTCGTGACCTGCCAAAAATGCGAAACACTCAGTCTCTTCTTCTAGTAACATCTTTCCTAGGTTACCATGTCCCAAACCTACCTTACGGTGGTCAGCAACAGAACCTGGAATACAAAATGCCTGAAGACCTTCGCCGATGGCTGCAGCAGCATCAGCAGCTCTTCTACAATCTTTCTTGATAGCGATAGCTGCAC
>CAMZGB010000074.1 GCA_947306285.1 uncultured Lachnospira sp. | reverse complement strand
ATTTCTATTGTTCCAGGAGGTTTCGATGTGAGATCATACATTACTCTGTTCACACCCTTAACCTCATTTATTATTCGTGTCATTACTTTATTCAAAACTTCATACGGAATCTCGCTAGACTCAGCTGTCATAAAGTCGATAGTCTTTACTGCTCTTAAACACACTGCAAAGTCGTATGTTCTCTCATCTCCCATTACGCCAACTGATTGCATATTTGTGAGTGCTGCAAAGTACTGGTCTGGTTTCCAGTCTGCCTCTTTGCCGTTTGCTTCTTTGTATGATTTAAGTGCATTGTCCACTTCTTCTCTATATATGAAGTCTGCATCTTGTACTATGCGAACCTTATCTTCTGTAATATCGCCTACTATACGAACGCCCAAACCTGGTCCTGGGAATGGTTGTCTAAATACTAGGTTCTCTGGAAGTCCTAACTCTAGTCCTGCTTTTCGTACTTCATCTTTAAACAAATCTCTAAGTGGTTCGATTATATCTTTGAAATCTACTGTATCTGGAAGTCCACCTACGTTATGGTGAGATTTGATGACTGCTGACTCGCCACCCAAGCCACTTTCTACCACATCAGGGTAAATGGTTCCCTGTGCCAAGAAGTCTACTGCACCTATTTTGTTTGCTTCCTCTTCAAAGACTCTGATAAACTCTTCGCCTATAATCTTTCTTTTATTTTCTGGCTCGCTCACCCCACTTAGTTTATCATAGTATCTTTGCTGTGCATTCACACGGATGAAGTTAAGATCATAATTGCCATCAGGTCCAAAAATTTCTTCCACTTCGTCGCCTTCGTTCTTTCTTAATAGTCCGTGATCTACAAACACACATGTAAGTTGCTTTCCAATCGCTTTTGAAAGAAGTCCTGCTGCTACCGATGAATCCACACCACCTGATAGAGCGAGCAAAACTTTTCCATCTCCTACTTTGTCACGGATGGCCTTTATGGATTCTTCCACAAAAGTATCCATCTTCCAATCGCCCTTGCACTCGCACACATTGTATACGTAGTTACTCAAAATTTCTTTTCCATATTCAGTGTGAAGAACTTCTGGATGGAACTGGATTGCATATAATTTCTTTTCCTCATCCTCTGCTGCTGCCACTGGACAATCTTTTGTGTGAGCCGACACCTTAAATCCCGGTGCTGCTTCTTTTATGTAGTCGAAGTGACTCATCCATGTGATTGATTTCTCAGGGATATCAGTGAATAGTTTTGAACTGTTATCAAAGAATGTTTCTGTCTTTCCATATTCTCTGACTGGGGCTTTCTCAACCACTCCACCAAGAATGTGTTGCATAAGCTGTGCACCGTAGCAAAGACCAAGGACAGGAATTCCTAGTTCAAACAACTCTTTTGTGTATGTTGGGGAGTCATCTTCGTAGCAGCTGTTTGGTCCACCAGTTAGAATGATTCCCTTTGGATTCATCTCCTTAATCTTTTCGATATCTGTTTTGTAAGAGTAGATTTCACAATAAACTCCAGCTTCACGCACACGACGCGCCACAAGCTGGTTATACTGTCCTCCAAAATCAATTACAATTACTGTTTCTCTCATAATCTCTCCTTAAATGGTATATCTCTTCTTATTTAATATCTTTCTACTAATCTTTTCAGCGTTGTCAAAACCTTCTTCTTTTAATTCTTTTGCTGATTCTCTCAATGCCTTTGGGAATGCACTACACATTTCATCTAAAATACCCATCGCTACATTGATACCAATGCCTGCATCTTTAGCTGCTTGTTCAAAAGATTTTCTTTTAATCTTTGTGATATCTTTTTCTCCGCCTATATTGAATGCCATTTCAGTGTACCCATCATATACATCGGTACTTACAATATCATATGCCGGCGCCAAAGACATATTTTTCAAATCCTTTGAATACACCAACGAAATGTTTTTAATGTGTCCATCTGTATTCCCAATAAGGTAATTAAAAACTATTCTTTTCCAAAGATCTTTTTGCGCATCAATTGGATTAATAAAATTTCTACTTATTAAACTAAATATTTTTTCAATATGATTTCCGCTTTCCAGTTCGTACTTATCAGCATATTCAATACCTAAAGCCTGTGCAAAGTCCTCTTGATGAAGTCTGTTTGGAATTGGCATCTTTCTCTTGTCTTTTTCACCAATCTCTCTGTCATATCTTTTTGTCGCGTATAGTATTCTGTCATCAGTTTTGCTGCCTGTATCTATAATAAAGTTCTCTGGCACATCTATTCCTAGCTTTTCTGCTGTCATCATACAAAGTCTCTCATTTATTACAATGTCATCTAACCTCACATGACTTTGTTTAACAATATGTGTGCTTGGGTTTAATCCCTTTGGCAAATACCATTTCCCATTATTGTAATATAGGCCAACTTTTCCTGTGGCGCCTGTAAGAGAAAGGTGTGCCTCTGTCACTATCTTGGATGACTTCGTTGCTCCCTCTTCAGCCAACGATCTCATCTCATCAAGTGTCACTTCTACATAGCTACTTTTTATCTGTTCGTCTTCACTCACTATCCTAATTGCGCCTATGCATTCTTTGCCGAGCACGGAAAGAATAGAAAGGTAGTCATCTTCATCCACTTTTATATTCTTTGCGACACTTCTCTTAGTAAAGCCTTCAGGAAGTAAGCCCTCGAAGAAGTTTCTAGTTTCATTTACACTAAACTCCTGCTTTTCAGTTGGAAGACTAATCGAAATAGATGGATATTTATTTTCTAAATATTCATTGTCATATTTAAAAGTGGCATCGCGATTTGACTTGCCAGTTATTTCACCAGCAAGCACTTCTTCACCATTAATTTGAATCATCACTTTTAAATCAATCATTATCTATCCTCTAGTATCTACGTTAATATCCATTCCAAGCATATTTATTATATGAATGGATTTACCAATCTCTGCAGTTGGTTTGCCATTTTCTAGATCAGAAATAAAACTTACGCTAAATCCTGTAGCGTCTGCTACATCCTTTTGCTTAAGTCCCAATTCTTTTCTTCTCATTTTGATTGCTTGCCCTAAAGTCTTTGCGTCATTAGTTTTCATTTCTTGCTCCAAATGTTTATTTCGGCGTACGGCGAAATATATAGTTTTTTGTAAAAAATTAGCCGTACGACTATTTTATACGTAAATAGTATATAATAAGCCGTACGGCGAAGTCAACCTTTTATGTGTTTTTTATCCCAACGTCCATAAATCTGTATTATTCATAAATTTCTCTTCGTTAAATAATACTACCATTGTATCAATTTTTCTAATGTCGCTTAATGCGTCCATTATACTGCCACCCAAGTATCTTGGATCAACCATTACAATATTTTCATAGTTGTTTGTCAAGAAAGGTACTATGCAGTTTGCAAATGAATCTTTTATAAGTACAAGTGTCTTTCCATTTGTGCAACCTGTGTGAATCTTTACTACTCCAAAGTTACCACCCATGAAATACTCATATTTATCATCTTTCTTCAATGCCTTTTCATAGTAGATGTCTGTAATGTCTGCGGCATCATCACACTCCACTGATGCTTCTTCAGCTGTCTTAATATTGTACTTAGTAATCAAATCTTTTTGTGGAGCGTAATGGAGTTTGTTATAAGTAGTTCCAAGGAAATCATCAGTGACTACTTTTGATTTTTCGCCCCGAAGTTTTTTCTCGCCCATCGCATCCATCATCATCTCGTAACCATATTTGGCACCCAAACTAGTCCAGTGATGATCTGTTTTATAGTAAATATATTCATCCTTATGCTTTTGTAATCCCTTAGTTAAATCAACTATCATATTCTTGTCTTTTAAAGTATACCAAAGCATTGATTTCATTTTGAGATTATCGTCAGACACCGGTGCAAACTTTGGCATCTTGTCTGTTAAAACATATTCTTTATTTGGAATTAAAACCACTTTAACATTTTTGCTACCAATGCTATCTGCTGCCATATTCATAAAAGTACTAAGGTACTTCACATTCTCTTTTATCTTTTCTGGTTTAGCACTTATGCTCTTTTCAATCAAATAGCCGTCTTTGCCGAAGTAAACATCAGCCTTCTCTGCACGTCCCATCAACTTGTTTGCCATAGTAGTTGTGTAAATACATTGGTCTCTAAATACCACATGATCATTTAAGAAGTTATCTAAACCTGATTGGAACTTAGCCTGTGTGATTGTCTTAACATTTGTCTTTGGGAATTTAGCCAATTCTCTCTTTTCAAATACAGAGTATTTCTTTCCACCATTGAGCACAGTAAATAGACCTACTCCACATAGGATAATCATGAATAATGCAATTGTAATGATTTTACATTTTCTTTCCATTTACTGCTCCTAGAATCTAAAGTACAAGAATGGGTTGTAAGTGTCGGATACTATAAATGCAATTGAAAGCGCTAGTATCACTACTACGAATACCATCTGTACGATACTTTTTACTGCTGCGTTTTTGGCGAGCAACTTGTTTGTCACTTTCTTTGGCAAGGACGTACATCCGATAATGCCAATCACAATTAGCGCACCAAAACTTAATAGTAGATATGCTGTGTGACGATCTACTATGCCTTTCTGTGCATTGAAAAACAATGCGTTTATGAAATCGCCTCTGTGTTTCAAATCATCCAATACAAAGATAGCCCAACCAGAAACGAATGCTACTATTGTCCAAATTCTTCCTATTATAGATGGAAGTCTATCTAAGAATTTTCTTAAGAATAGTTTTTCTATGATAAGTAGGATTGCATAGTAAACTCCCCATAGAACAAAGTTCCATGAAGCACCGTGCCAGAATCCCGTTAGTAACCAAACGATGAAGATGTTAAAAATTTGTCTTGGTAAACCTTTTCTGTTTCCACCGAGTGGGATATATACATATTCTTTAAACCATGAACTTAGTGAGATGTGCCATCTGCGCCAAAATTCTGTGATTGATTTTGATTCGTATGGGTAGTCAAAGTTCTCTAGGAAATGGAACCCTAGCATTCGTCCCATACCGATGGCCATATCTGAATAACCTGAAAAGTCAAAATAGATTTGCAAT
>CAMZGB010000073.1 GCA_947306285.1 uncultured Lachnospira sp. | reverse complement strand
CTGATATCACGATTTTCGACCCAGACGAAGAATATACAGTTAACAAAAATGAATTTGAGTCAAAGGGTAAAAATACACCTTTTGATGGATATAAACTTTTTGGAAAAGTTAAATACACAATTTTAGATGGAGAGATTGTTTACAATGATTAACAAGTTAGTGAGCAAAATTAAACAGATGGAAGCACCTATCGTGGTTGGACTGGATCCAATGTACGAGTATGTGCCAAGTCACATTCTGAATGCTTCGATTGAAAAGCATGGTGAAACTTTGGAAGCAGTGGGTGATGCTATCTTTGAATACAACAAGGGAATTATCGATGCAATTTATGATATTGCGCCAGCGGTTAAACCGCAGATTGCTATGTATGAGCAGTTTGGAATTCCTGGCTTAGTTGCTTTTAAGAAAACAGTGGACTATGCAAAGTCAAAAGATATGGTTGTGATTGGTGATGCAAAGCGTGGAGACATTGGTTCTACGTCGAAGGCATATGCTACAGCACATATTGGAAAGATTAAAGTTGGAAACACTGAAATCGTTCCTTTCGACGAAGACTTTGTGACAGTTAATCCTTATCTTGGCTCGGATGGAATTAATCCATTTATCGATGTATGTAAAGAAGAGAACAAAGGAATCTTCATTTTGGTTAAGACATCAAACCCATCAAGTGGTGAGTTTCAAGATAGATTGATAGATGGTAAGCCACTTTATGAGTGGGTTGGCGAAAAGGTAGATGAATGGGGCAGCGACTGCATGGGCGACGAATACAGTTACATCGGTGCAGTGGTTGGAGCTACTTACCCAGAGATGGGAGAAGTGCTTCGCAAAGTTATGCCAAAGAGTTACATTCTAGTGCCAGGCTACGGTGCACAGGGTGGAACAGCAGCAGACCTTAAGCCATTCTTCAACGAGGACGGTTTAGGAGCAATTGTAAATTCATCTAGAGGAATCATTTGTGCTTACAAAAACTTAGATGGCTTCGACGAGAAAACATTTGCAGACGCATCAAGACAGGCCACAATAAATATGATAGAGGATATCAAAACTATTTTTTAGGAGAAAGCTATGAAAAAAATATCTTTAGTTATTCCATGCTACAACGAGGAAGAAAGTCTAAAATATTTGTACAAAGAGTTAGAGAGAGTTTCTGGTGAGATGTCAAACTATGGTTTTGAGTACATCTTCGTAGATGACGGATCAACAGACAACACTTTGAAAAATTTGAAAGAACTAGCTGCATATGATAACAAGACTACATACATTTCTTTTTCGAGAAATTTCGGGAAGGAATCTGCAATGTATGCAGGCCTTTGCAATGCAACGGGAGATTATGTGGCAATTATGGATGCAGATATGCAAGATCCACCTTCACTTTTGCCAGAGATGGTAACTTATCTTGAGAGTGGAGAGTATGACAGCGTTGCAACTAGACGAGTTTCGAGAAAGGGTGAACCAAAGATTCGTTCATTCTTCGCGAGAAGATTTTATAAGTTGATTAATAGATGGTCAGATGCAGATATTGCAGACGGCGCAAGAGATTTCAGACTTATGACTAGAGATATGGCTCAAGCCATTGTGAAAATGGGTGAGAGGAATAGATTCTCCAAAGGTATCTTTGGTTGGATTGGATATAAAACTAAGTGGCTAGAATATGAAAACGTAGAGAGAGTAGCCGGCGAGACTAAATGGAGTTTTTGGAGTTTGTTTAAGTATTCGTTAGAAGGAATTGTAAACTTTACAAATGCACCTTTGTCTATCGCATCAGTCTTTGGATTTATTTTCACGATTATAGCATTTATTGCAATCATATTTATTATGATTAGAAAATTTATTTGGGGCGACCCAGTTTCAGGTTGGCCATCACTCGTTTGTATCATCGTATTCTTGAGTGGTGTTCAGATGTTTTGTATCGGCATTATTGGACAGTATTTGTCGAAGACATATTTGGAAGTGAAAGAGCGTCCACACTATATTATTAGCGAAAGCAACAAAGACGTAGAGAAAGTTAATTAAGATGAAAAAAGAAACTGCAAGAGTTATTAGTCAAAATAAAATAGCAGACGGAATTTACAGCATGTGGATTGAGACTGAGGCGGCAGCTACTGCAAAGCCTGGACAGTTTATCGATGTGTATGTAAATGACGACTCAAAACTTTTACCAAGACCAATCAGTATTTGTGAAGTTAAAGAAAACAGACTTCGCATAGTTTACAGAGTGGTTGGTGGAGGAACCAAAGTTATGTCAACCTATCAAGATGGTGACAATATTGATATTATTGGACCACTTGGAAATGGTTTTGATTTAAAAGAAAGACGAGCTGTACTAGTGGCAGGAGGTATTGGAATTCCTCCGATGGTGGAACTTGCCAAACAATTATCTAAAAAGTATGGCAAAGAAAATGTTTTATCTGTTATGGGATACAGAGATGAATTGTTCCTAGTAGAAGAACTTGAAAAATATTCAGAAGTGGTTGTTACTACTGAAGATGGAAGTTCTGGTATTAAGGGAACCGTTATTGATGGATTGAAAGAAAGTCTAGACGGTTATGTTGAATTATGTGGTGGCATTAGTATGGATCCATTTAGTGCTGGTTCAAATGCAGGAAGAGTTGTGTATGCTTGTGGGCCTATACCAATGTTAAAAGCAGTAAAGGATTGGGCACTAGATGAATCTAGATTAAACAAAATAGAACAGTGCCAGATTTCTTTAGAGGAAAGAATGGCATGTGGTATTGGAGCATGCTTAGCATGTGTTTGCAAAACTAAAGAGAAAGATGAACATTCAAATGTTTGCAACAAACGAATCTGTAAAGATGGACCAGTGTTTGATGCAAAAGAAATAGATTTTTAAAGGAATAAAAAAATGAGTAATGATTTAAGCATGAAAGTTAATATTGCAGGAGTCGAGTTTAAGAATCCTGTCACTGTAGCTTCCGGAACCTTCGGCTCCGGCGAAGAGTACAGTGAGTTTGTGGATTTAAACGCTTTGGGTGCTGTCACAACAAAAGGCGTGGCAAGCGAGCCTTGGGAAGGAAATCCTACACCAAGAGTTGCAGAGACTCACGGCGGAATGCTAAACGCTGTCGGACTTCAAAATCCAGGTGTGGATATTTTTGCGAAAAGAGATATTCCATTCTTAAGACAGTTTGACACAAAGATTATCGTGAATGTTTGTGGTCACTCGGAAGAGGAGTATTTGGATTGTGTTAAACGACTAGCCGACGAAGATGTCGATATGCTAGAGATAAATATCTCATGTCCGAATGTGAAAGAAGGCGGAATTGCTTTTGGCACAGACCCTAAGGCAGTGGAAGACATCACAAGAAAAGTAAAAGAAGTTGCAAAACAACCAGTAATTATGAAACTTAGTCCAAATGTAACTGACATAGTTGAGATGGCTAAGGCTGCAGAGCGTGGCGGAGCAGATGCGTTGTCACTAATTAATACTATTACTGGAATGAAGATAGATATTGAGAAGCAGGATTTCGTTCTTGCAAACAAGACTGGTGGACTTTCGGGTCCAGCCATTCATCCAGTAGCTGTTCGTATGGTTTATCAAGTAGCGAATGCAGTAGACCTTCCAATTATTGGAATGGGTGGAATTGCTTCAGCTGAAGATGCCATTGAAATGATTTTGGCGGGAGCCACTATGGTGTCTGTTGGAACAGCAAACTTCTATAACCCAAATTCCACAATAGATGTGGTTGAGGGAATAGAAGACTATATGATTAAGCACGATGTATCAGATATAAACGAGTTGATAGGAAAGGTAAAGTAGATGAGTTACAAAAATGAGTTTATAGATTTTATGATTGAATCAGACGTTTTGAAGTTTGGCGATTTCACTTTGAAGAGTGGTCGCAAATCACCATTCTTTATGAACGCTGGAGCATACGTTACAGGTTCACAGCTTAAAAGGTTGGGAGAATACTATGCAAAAGCTATTCACGAGCATTATGGTGATGACTTCGACGTTCTCTTTGGTCCAGCATACAAAGGAATTCCTTTAGGAGTTGCTACAGTAATAGCGTTCAGCAATTTGTATGGCAAAGAGATCAGATACTGTTCAAACCGTAAAGAGGAAAAGGATCACGGCGATGCTGGAATCTTGCTAGGAAGTAAGATTAAAGACGGCGATAAAGTTGTGATTATAGAAGATGTAACTACATCGGGAAAATCAATCGAGGAAACATTCCCAATCATTGGGGCGCAGGGCGATGTGGAAATACTTGGACTTATGGTTTCATTAAACCGTATGGAAAAGGGCTTAAGCTCTGACAAGTGTGCGCTAGATGTAATTAAAGAAAAATACGGCTTCGACGCAAACGCAATTGTGAGCATGGATGAAGTGGTAGAGTACTTGACTGAAAAAGGTCAACTAGATAATGAGATTAAGGAAAGAATAGATAAGTATTACGAACAATACGGAGCAAAGTAAGTAAATGCAACAAGCAAAGAAAAAGAGAATTAACAGAATAGTAGGAAGAATTCTTTTGGTAGCATATTTTGCGCTACTCATTTTCTTTGTGTTCTTTAGCGATGAGTTGGGAAGAAAAACAGGAACTATTGTTAGGCGAATGAACACTCATCCGTTCCATGAAATCAGAAGATTTTGGGCGATGAGATACACATATGGATGGAAAACCACACTTATGAACTTAGGTGGAAACATTCTTATCTTTGCACCATTTGGATTTTTAATTCCAATGAGTTCGAAAAATAAAGTCACAAGAAACTTTTTCGTAGTGACATTGCTAGCGATAATGTTCAGTGGAGCAATTGAAGTAGTTCAAATTCTTACAAAAGTAGGAGCATTTGATATAGATGACATTATTTTAAATACTGTGGGAGCAATCATAGGATATATAGTTTATGCGATTGCAAAGGCGATAAATTAAGAGGGAAAGATGTTTAAAAGAAAAGCAAAGGCACCAAAGCCTACAAGAGAAGATAAAAAAGATAGGAGAATTCCACTAAGCAAATATGCTAGAGGTGGAAGAATTTCAAGTACGATTGGACTATGTAACTTGGCACTGTTTGCCCTAACTATTACTATGTCGGTTATGGAGGATGGCAAGTCTGGTATGTACATTGGAATTATTGTTATCGTCACATTTATCTCTGCGCTTATGGGATTTGTGATTGGTATTAGAAGTTTTTCAGAAGATAACAAGTTTTACAGATTTTCATATATA
>CAMZGB010000072.1 GCA_947306285.1 uncultured Lachnospira sp. | reverse complement strand
TAAAAAGATTTGGAAGTTTTCCTATAGGTTCCGTCGACAAAAAGATACTATCTTGATTGATAGTACGCATCATACCGACGTCTGTCTGCCCAAAGGCTTCAATGCTATTTTCCATTTCATTAATCATTTTGTAACTCCCTATTCCTCAATTGTCCACAGGCACCGTTAATATCCCTGCCCATTTCCCTTCTAATTGTAACATTTATATGGTATTTTTCAATTGCTGAGCAGAAATGCTCGATTCGCTCTTTTGTACTCTGTTCAAGGTCCCTTTCATCCACAGGATTCATTGGAATTAAGTTGATATGAACATTTTTTCCACCAATCAACTTTCCTAGTTTTACAGCATCCTCCGGCGAATCATTCACACCATTTATCAAACTGTACTCAAAGCTTACTCTTCTTCCAGTCTTCTCAAACAAATACCAACAAGCATCTAACTCTTCTTGGATTGAATATTTGTTTGCTATTGGCATTATTTTCTTTCTAGTCTCATCATCAGCTGCGTGTAGCGAGAGCGCCAAAGTCACTGGAAATCCCAAATCTGCTAGTTTCTTAATACCATCAACCAATCCACAAGTAGAAAGCGTGATATTTCGCTTACTTATGTTTGTGCCATTATCGTCTGAGATAACTCTAATAAATTGCATAACATTGTCAAAGTTATCAAGTGGCTCCCCACTTCCCATCAAGACTATGTGCGATACTCTCTCGTCCATATCTTTTTCGATAGCATATGACTGTCCTAAAATTTCTGATACCGTTAGGTTTCTGTCCAAACCGTTTAGCGTGGACGCACAGAACTTACATCCCATTCTACATCCCGCCTGCGACGAAACACACACGGTGTTTCCATGCTTATAAGGCATCATTACACTCTCGATAATTTGTCCATCTTCCAGCTTGAACAAATATTTTCTAGTTCCATCAATTTTGGAGATAAGTCTTTTGTGAATCTCAAGCGACTTGATTTCAAACTTCTCATCTAGTTTTTCTCTTAAGTCTTTCGATAAGTTTGTCATCTCATCAAAAGTTTCTACTCTATCAATGTGAAGCCATCTAAAGATTTGCTTAGCCCTAAACTTTGACTCTTCCATCTCTAAAATGATTTCTTCTAGACCTTCTAAATTGTAAGATAAAATATCTAGTTTATTCATGTTTATTCCTTTACGAACTCTGATACGAAAAATCCGTCCATATTGCCACTTGGCAAAATTTGAATCATTCCATCAGTCTCTTTAATGTTTGATGGGAGTTCTTTTACATCTAGAATTTGTTTTAAGTCTATGTCTTGTTTCTTAAGTCCTAGTTCTTCTATCCATCTAGCATTAACTTCGTTTTCGTCTTTATTTATAGTACAGGTGGAGTAAATCAGTTTTCCACCTTTCTTTACATATTTAGAAACAGTTTCGAGTATTTCTCGCTGTAAGCTTTGTAAGTCTGTTAACTGTTCTTTTGTCATTTTGTTTTTGATATCACTCTTGTTTGCAATAACTCCAAGTCCTGAACAAGGAAGATCTGCAATCACAATATCTGCTTTTTCTATTATAGATTCATCTAGTTGTTTGGCATCGTGTTCTGACACTTTTACGTTTTTGTAATCAAGTCTCTTAATATTTTGCTTAATTAGTTTAGTCTTGCTTTCTGATAAATCTCTGGCATCTACTGCACCAGTTCCATTTAGAAGTTCGGCAATGTGTAGCGCCTTTCCACCTGGTGCTGCACACACATCTACCACATAATCATCTGTTTGTGGATTTGCTATCAATCCGACCAAAACTGAGCTAATGTTTTGAACTGTTACCATACCCGCCTTGAAGATGTTTAGTGAATCTAGAGTGTCATAATTTGAAATGTATAACACTTCATCTACTAAGTCTGATTTTCTAACTTTAACGTTATTGTACTCAAGGAAGTTAATGACATCTTCCACTGATGCTTTAGATGTGTTAACTCTGATTGTTGTCTCGTGCGATTCGTTTAGTCCATCTAGTATTCCTTTAACGGAACCATATTGTTCATCAAACAACTCTATCATCCAAACTGGCACTGAGTATTCTATTGAAAGGTTTTCTGGATACTCTGTCGGATACTGAATGTTGTCCATCTCGCGAATGATAGTTCTTAGGACTCCATTTACAAAGCCCTTTAGATGCACGAACTTTCGCTTCTGCACAATCTTTACCGCTTCACTAACTACTGCTCTCTCAGGAACCGAATCCATATACTTTAGCTGATACACGGACATTCTTAAAACATTCCTGATGACTGGCTTCATCTTGCTTGTCTTTATATTTGAAAACTGATTAATAATGTAATCAAGTTCTATTTGTTTTTCTAATGTTCCTTGGAAAACGCGAGTCACAAATGCCCTATCTTGTTTTACAAGAAAAATTCCATTAGACATCATGCGATTTATTTTATCGTTGAATGCCACATGGCTCATCTTCCCCTTCTCAACATCTAGGAGAAGATCTAATATTACGTTTCTTGTGTTAACTTTGTTTTCCATTTACCTTTTCTCTAATAATGCAAAATATTGGTTTCTGTAAAGTAGCTTATAGTCTTTTCTTATTATTTTATAACAAGGATATTCTCCCATATTATTTACAACAATATAATTTGCCTTCTTCGATTTCAGCAATTCTTCCCACTCTTTTTTTGTTTCTGGGTCATAAGTCGCATGCAAATCCTGTGTGTGGAAATACTTATAGCAAGGAACTGTGTCAGTAACTAGATAAATGTATGGGTTACTGCCAATCGAAACCATATTCTTTGATTTATCTGGAATGTGTTGTTCAATGTCTTTACACATCTTCACGTAGTTTTTATAATTATTGCCCAAAAAGTCGTGATATCTCTTAAAAGCAATAAAGTTTGTTCCAATAAACACAATTACAAGTAGCGTGGCATATCCTCTCACAAACCATTTCATTACACCATAATCTTTTACTGCCAAAACCAAGGTGACCATTATGGTTGGAACCCAAATGTATAAATAATGTGGGAACAATGCGCTTGTCACTTGCATTGTAATTGCCACAACACTCTGTATAAGTAGCGCCACGTTCAACCAAACATCTTTCTTTTTAACTATCATCGCAATTTGAAGTACTATCGCAAAGATAAGTGGCAATAAATACCTAGCTGCATGACGTAGAATCCTCATTATGTCTGGCACAAAGCTTCGTGCTTTCATGTATTTATAATTAAACACAAATGTGGAGTATAGCATCTCCCTCAATGCACCATTAACAACAAACCAAATGATAATAGGAATTGTAATGATAAGCACACCCACAACAAAGGCCACTACATTTTTAAGTATATTCTTCCATGCTTTTTGTTTAATTAAATATATGATAATTATTAAGCCAAATATTAAAACAGGAATAGCATTTGTTAATCTAGAGAATGCTGCAATTGCAAGTGTCACACCATACAAAATAGAATATTTATAGTTAAACTCTTTTTCTTTGTAGACAAAGAATTTTACGGCGAAGTATGAGCACCAAACAAGAAACGGAAGTATCCATTCTTCTACTATGTTTCCGCCCTGCCCACTCATAATTAAGCTACAAACTGGAAGTGTTACTAGTGCTAACAAAACTGACTTCTTCGTCGAAAGAAATAGTTTTGCAATTTTAAATACTCCATAGAGTGCAAATGTCAAAAATATAGTTTGAAGTAACAACAGTGTGTAATCGCTTTTAGTTAAACCATATCCAAGCCACTCGACAAACACTATTACTGGTCCTTTATGATCGAAAAAGTCCTTGTAAGGTGTCAAACCCTTTGTAGTAAACAATCCAATTGACTTGAAAATACTCGAATCATATCCACCAAATTGAATGATTGGAGATGTGCTCCAAGAGAACACTAACAGAAAAATCACTGCACTTATAAAGAACAGTGACGCAATTAGTATTTTGTTGTAATCGTTTTTCTTAGCCAAGTTTACTTCCCTCAATACTTCTGCCATTCAAGAAATCAGATGTTTTCATACGTTTCTTTCCTTCTAGCTGAAGTTCATTTACTTTAAGAGCTTTATCGCCTGTTGCAATAACAAATGAATCTTTGTCTTCACTTATCACTGTTCCAGGAACTCCTGACTGCTCTACCACATCTGCATCCCAGATTTTCATAACTTTGCCATCTAGGTATGTGAATGCGCTAGGCCATGGATTAAGACCTCGGATAAGTCTCTCGATGCTCTCTGCATCTTTTGTAAAATCAATGTGGCCTAAATCTTTTGTCATCTTTTTTGCGTAAGTTGATTTAGAATCATCTTGTTTTATAAACTGTGCGATCCCAAATTCTAAGTTTTGAAGAGTCTTTAGAATTAGCTCTCCACCTAAAGCGGCTAATTTATCGAATAGGCTTCCACCTGTTTCTTTCGGATCTAGTTCTACCTCTTCCACATCAATAATGTCTCCAGTATCTAAACCTTCGTCCATCTTCATTGTGCAGACGCCACTCTTCTCTTCACCGTCAATAACTGCCCACTGAATAGGAGCTGCTCCCCTATACTTAGGAAGTAATGATGCGTGAACATTCACACAACCGTACTTTGGCATATCTAATATCTCTTTTGATAGGATTTGTCCAAATGCGATAACGACTATTACATCAGGATTTAAAGCGCGTAGTTTCTCAACAAAGCTTTCTTCTTTAACTTTGTCTGGTTGTAACACTGGAATATTTAGTTTTAATGCAGATTCCTTAACTGGTGTATAACTAACTTCTTGTCCTCTACCCTTTGGCTTGTCTTTTTGAGTGACAACAGCTACCACCTCGTGCTCGCTTGCAATTCTCTCTAAAGCCGGCACCGAGAAATCTGGTGTTCCCATAAAAACTACTCTCATATTACTGCTCCTGTTTTTCTTGTAATTCTTCGTTGTCGTATAGTCTGCCTTCCACTTTATCTACATACATAACACCGTTTAGGTGATCGTACTCATGCTGAATGGCTCTTGCCAGGAAACCTTCCGCTTCCATCTCGAACTCTTCCATTTCTTCGTTGAAGGCTTTTACTTTTATCTTCTCTGCTCTGGCTACTTTTCCAGATTTTCCTGGGACACTTAAGCATCCTTCAAAATCAACTTGAACACCCTCGCGCTCAAGTATTTCTGGATTAATGAAAACATATGGAACATTGTTGCCGTCTTCGTCGCCCACGTCCACAACAAAAATCTTTTTCAAGATTCCAACTTGTGGCGCAGCAAGTCCAACACCATTTGCTTCATACATAGTGTCAAACATATCCTCTATTAAA